>JBCBKZ010000675.1:0-3453 GCA_038520955.1 Bacteroidota bacterium
GGCATAAACCCCTTAGCTATCATTTAAGGGCTTTTCTACTGTTCAAACCATTTTCTGACCAGTAAGAACGGGTGTAGGGGATTATTTACAGATCTTAAGGATTACTGCGGATATTCTCCTAAATTCGCTTAATCACAAAATTGACTCAAGACCACTCTTCCACATATGAAAATTGGGATAATAGGAACGGGAAATGTAGCCAAAAACCTGGGAAAAGCCCTTACACATAAGGGATACCATGTCATGTTTGGTTCTTCAGATACAGCCAAAGCCAAGGAACTTGCCGGGGAAATGGAACATTATGCCACTGGAGGCACAGTAGCTCATTCTGTACACTATGGAGAAATACTCGTGCTGGCAGTACCCTACAGAGAAGCTGAAGCTGTCCTTAGACAATCAGATAACTATAAAGGCAAAATACTGGTTGATTGTACCAATCCACTTTCCGGAGAAAGTAGCACTTCTTTAGCCCTTGGACACACTACTTCAGCTGCAGAAGAAATAGCCAAACTGGTCCCGGACGCTAAGGTGGTAAAAGCTTTTAATACAGGTTTTTCCGAACATATAGGTTCTCCCTACTTCGGCCCTAACGATGCAAGTATGTTCTATTGTGGAGATGATGCTGACGCCAAAGCAGCTACTGTCAGGTTGATAGAAGCCAGTGGCTTCGAAGCAGTAGATGCAGGTGATCTCAAGTCGGCCAGATTACTGGAACCCTTGGCAGCCTTAATGATTAAGCTGGCCTTTGACCAGGGCATGGGACGCGAGATTGGCATTAAACTGCTGAAGCGATAGGACAACTTTAGTGATTTTTGAAGCTAAGACCGTATGAGAATCATCATTGCCGGAGCAGGCGAAGTAGGCTTTCACGTAGCCAAAATGCTCTCACACGAGGATCACGACATTATTCTGATAGACAGGGAAGAGGAAAGGCTAAGCTATGTAGAATCCCACATAGATGTCAGTGTGCTGAAGGGAAATGCCCTGTCCATTGAGAAACTGGAGGAAGCAGGGATAGATCAGGCAGATTTGTTGATAGCTGCTACCTCTTCTGAAGAAACCAATATTACCACCGCCATCATCGGCAAAAACCTGGGCGCCAAAAGAACCATAGCCCGTATCACAAATCCTGAATTTCAGCATAAGAAGGGGAAGCTCAATCTGACAGACCTGGGCATAGACGATATGGTATTTCCCGAAGACCTGGCTTCCAAGGAGATTTACCGCCTCATCAAGCGTTCTTCCGTTACCGACAATTTTGAATTTGGAGATGGTAAACTAACTCTGACCGGTTTCGTAGTAGATGAAGGCGCACCCATCATTCAGAAATCGCTCATAGAGGTAGCCCAAATGGCATCTCACATACAGTTCACAGTAGTGGCTGTGCAGCGAAAATCAAAAACCATCATCCCGAGAGGAGATACCATATTTAAGGAAAACGATCACGTTTACTTTATCAGTAATCCTGAGTGTATCAAGGATATTTTGCGTCTGACCGGAAAATCAGATGTACAAATTAAAAACATTATGATACTGGGAGGGAGTTTAATAGGAAGGTTGTTCGCTAAGAAGGTACAACAAGACTATAAAGTTAAGCTCATTGACAAGCGGAAGGAGAGGTGTTTTGAACTGGCAGACGAGCTGGTTCAGACCATGATCATTCATGGAGATGGACGTGATGTAGATCTCCTGGAAGAAGAAGGCATAGAAGATATGGATGCTTTCATTGCCGTTACCGGAGACTCAGAAACCAACATTATTTCCTGTTTGGTAGCCAGGCATCACGGGGTAAAAAGAACCATTGCCTTGGTTGAAAACATAGATTATATCAGCCTTTCTCAGGACATAGGTATAGATACCCTGATCAATAAGAAGATGATTGCCATTAACAACATCTTCCGGTATGTACGTGAAGGGCAGGTAGAAGCCCTGACCAGTTTACATGGAGTAGAGTCCGAAGTACTTGAATTTGCTGTCCATGAAAATAGTACCATCACCAGAAGCCCTATCAAGAAGCTGGGCTTTCCAAGGGAAGCAGTCATAGCCGGTATCATCAGAGGAGAGACTGCCATGATACCGGGAGGGGATTCTCAAATCATGTCTGGTGATAGAGTAGTGGTATTCACCCTCCCTTCAGCTGTTCACAGAGTAGAAAAGTTTTTTAAGTAACAGCAAATGAACAGGTTTAGAATTTTCCCTCAGGCAGCTGTAAAACTGCTTACATGTATGTTGTTTCTCTTTTCTTCCCTGAAAGGAGTAGCCCAGTTAGCGGATGCCAGAGCGGTAGTCTACCAAGCTTATCTGGATGGAAATGCTGCTCAGTGGGAGAAAGGTATGCAAATATGGAAGAATTATCAGCGTACCCATAGCCTATCAGAGCGGGACCAATATGACCTGGCACTGGCTACTTATGGACTAGCTGGCCTTTACATGGCCAAAGAGGAAAAAAGTAAAGTGAGTACCCTCTTGAAAGAAACTGAGGAGCTGGCAGAGAAGCTGTTATCCAGTAGGCAGTTTGAAAACCATGCCAGAGCTTTGTTAGGAGGACTGACAGGGCTGAAGATAGGCCTAAGCCCCGCTAAAGCTATTTTCCTTGGACCTAAGAGCATGAGCTATTTGAAGGATGCCGTAGAAGAAGGGCCCAATTGTCCTGCTGCCTGGGTAGAGCTGGGCAATGCACGCTATCATTCGCCAGCTTTATTTGGGGGAAGTACAGATGAAGCCATAGAGTGCTTCCAAAAGGCGATCAAACTCTATGATCAACAAGCTATTGAGAAAAAGGCCAACTGGATGTACCTACATAGCATTGCGTGGTTAGGGCAAGCCTTTGAAAGAAAAGATCAGCCAGCCAAAGCCAAAGCCACTTACCAGAAAGCCCTGAAGGTAGCCCCTGGGTTTAGATGGATAAGAGATGAGTTGATACTCAATTTGAATTGAGAGAGAATTCTCATATCTATGGAGAACAACCTCAATCGTTGGTCTCATGAGAATAGCATCATTTATTCTATTAACCTTCTTCGTGCTTAGCTGTACACCCTCAACTCAGCAGAATACGGAGGAAGAAGAATCTTCCATAACTGATACCCAAAGTGCTGAGCAGGAGGGGGAAGTTGATCTACTTACTTTTTCAGATGAGTTAGCTATCGACCCATCCTCATTGGAATTTGAGGGTGAAATTGCCTTTAGCAAGAGCTGGCAAGATGCGAATGGTGATAACATCGCCCTCTTTACTCAGAAAGAGGAAGAACTATTTGTCTACCATTTTGCAAGCAATGAGGGAGAAGAAAGATTGCTGAGGAGGATATACGACTTTGAAAAAGATTGTGAGTTTGACGTTGGAGGAATTTTTTGTCGAAAAGGCGATATGGAAAGATCCTTTTCCTGCTAAATTCGTATTTGACACAGAGATGTTTGCAAGTGGAGGGTACCGGGAGGTGTTCAAAGCAAAATGTA
>JBCBKZ010000676.1:0-3452 GCA_038520955.1 Bacteroidota bacterium
TGGAGAATGTTCGTAGGAGCGTCATGTAAGAGAACTGACCCTGAATTAATGATGGCTAAATCATGACAGAGCTCCTCCACATCTGCCACTAGGTGGGTAGAAAATAGAAGGCTTTGAACTAGCTCAGCCCAATTTGGAAGATGCCTACTTCATTTCCTTATCTCAAGAAAGTTCCACCCAGATAAAGATGGAGATATGAACAGGCATACCTTCATCAATATTTTCAGACAGGAAATAGCTTACTGGTTGAGGAAGCCCATTTTCTACTTCTTTTGCCTGATCTTTTTCGCTTTTGCTTTCCTCTCCTTCGCAGGAGCCGCAGGAATATTTGACCCTCCTTCTACCTCTGAGAATATTCAGGAGCAGCTGAATTCTTTTTTTAAGATAAATGTGGCCAGCCAATACCTGACCAAGCTTTTGGTGGTTCTACTTCCTATTCTGGTAGGTGGGTCCATTTATAAGGATTACAGGTTTAGGGTTCATAGCCTATTGTATAGTTTTCCGGTAGATAAGGTCGCCTATTTAGTAGCCAGGTTTTTAGCCTCTTTCTCTCTGGTACTAGGGGTAGCATTTCTGGTCCTGATGGCGATGTTTGTGGTAGAGTTCCTTCCCTGGACAGATCCTGCTGTCATGGGACCTATCCAGATCAAGGCTTATGCACAAACCTACTTTTGGTACTCCTTACCGAATCTGTTTTTTATTGGGGCCATGGTCTTTTGTGTGGTTCTATGGGCGAGAAATATTTATGCCGCTTTCATTGTAAGTATTCTACCCTTTCTCATACAGATCATTACTGAAAATGCCTTTGTCGGCTCTCCGGAAATGATCGCTCTCTTGGACCCTTTCGGACAAAATAGCCTGGCCTACTACACGGCCACCTGGTCTATTCTGGAACGCAATCAAATGGTCTTATCTACTGGCGGCTGGGTCCTATACAACCGACTCTTTTGGGTGGGAATAAGCCTAGCTGCAATTATATTCTCCATTAGCCGCTTTAAGCTCCATCAGTTTCCTCCTGTAGGACTAAGTGTTTTCTCAAGAACAGGTAGAGAAAGGAAGGAAGAGCTACAGCAAGGAAATATAGAGGTAAACTTAGTTGACATCAAACGCCAACATACACCTGCCCATTATGCTATTACCGTTTGGGCTTTGTCTATGCAGGGAGTGAAATATGTGGTCAGGAGTCCCATCTTTTTAGGGGTGAGTGGATTAGCCGTGCTGGCTGTATTATTTGCGGTAAACAGGGTTACCCAAGGAGGAGAGATGATCCTGCTTCCGCTCACCAAGGTCATTCTTCAGGTTCCCTCCTCCTTTTACAGCCTGATTTGCATGCTGCTAGTCTTTATTTACTCGGGCTTGCTCATCCATAGGGAGAGGGATGCCGGCATGTACCAACTGGTAGATACTACCGCTACCCCTTTTTGGGTGATATGGATCAGTAAGTTTCTATCCATGGCCAAAGTCCTGTTACTGCTCATGCTGGTTTTCATGCTTACGGGCATCGGCATCCAACTATCCCAGGGCTTTTATCAGATAGAAATCGGGTTATATTTCTCGCACTTAATGGCCTTTGTATGGATTCCGCTGATGATTTGGGTGGCAGCTTCCTTCTTCATTCATACGCTTACTAATCATCTGTATTTAGGACTATTTTTATTGCTCTTCGGCTGGGTGGGCATAGGTGGCCTTGAGCAGGTTGGAATTACTACCCATCTGCTTCGCTTTAATTCGCCTCCCCTACTTACCTATTCTGACTTAAATGGATATGGGTTGACGGCAAAGGCTTTCTGGATAGTCCAGACTTATTGGGTGGCGTTTGCTGTTTTGCTACTTAAAGCTGTACACCTTTTGTGGCTTGAGGGAATGGCCTTTTCCTTCTTTTCGCGCTTTAAAGGAATGAAACATAGGCTGAATCCATATGGGATTGGGGCTGCCTTAGGGGCGGTGATCCTAATGAGTGCAACAGGCTTTGTTATTTATGAGGAAGAATCGGAGAAACTAGACTTATCTGTCGGCAGTAGAGAAAAGTTGTTTTCTACACTTCAAGAGGAGTTTCTGCCCTACGCACACATCCTTCCACCAAAGATCAGGTCGTTGGAAGCTAACATTGACCTCTATCCTGGCAACCAGAGCTTTAACGCAAAAGGACACTACATGGTGGAGAATCCATGGGATCATCCCATAGATACGCTCATGATCAAAACGGGCTTTGATGAGATTACCTCATTTGAGATTTCTACTCCTGCAAGTCTCATAAAGAAGAACGACTACTTCCAGATTCATCTCTTAGCACTTTCTACCCCATTAGAAGCAGGAGAGCAGCTAAGACTTGATTTTGAGATTCAGAATAAGCCGAATATCCTTTTCCAGAGGAATTCAAATATCCTGGAAAATGGGACATTCTTAAAGCAAGATATCCTCCCCCGTTTTGGCTATACCTTCTCTGAGGAAAGCCCGCGACCTGATGATAGTATAGCACGTACGCAAAGCTACCATGCCATGGACGCAGATCTGGTGGATATTTCTCTCAGCATATCTACGGATGCAGATCAGTGGGTAATAGCGCCGGGAAATCTGGGAAAATACTGGCAGAGAGACCAGCGAAATCACTTTCAGTACAGAACTCCTAAGCCCATCAAGCTCTCCTTTGGGTTGAGTTCTGGATCATTTCAGAAGATCAGCAAAGAGGTAGGTGGAAAGCAGGTAGAAATTTACAGCCATCATGGGCAGAACCTGGAAACTATCTTTGAGGGTGTGAGCCATACCTTTAGCTATTTGGAGAAATATGTTGGTGAGTATGCTTATGATACGCTCAGGGTGGTAGAGTTCCCGGACTCTGAAGGCACCTATGCCACCGCCTTTGCCAATAACCTTCACCTGTCTGAAATCCGCTTTGTCTCAAACCCCGGAACTGATAACGACAAAATAGACCTCGCCTATTATGTGTCTTCTCATGAGCTCATCCATCACTGGTGGGGCTCTACCTTTATTCCGGCTCGTGCAAAAGGAGCGAGTATGCTGACCGAAAGTATAACAGAATACCTCAGCCTAAAAACCTATGAAAGCCATTTTGGGGAGGAAAGGGCCAAAGACTTTCTCCGGCTTCAGCACAAACGCTACTGGAGGGGGCATAATAATGAGTCCGGGATGGAACCACCGCTTTATCTGGTAGAGTCTCCTCAGCAGTATGTGAGTTACGGAAAAGGAACGGTAGTTTTACATGCCCTAAGCCATATAGTAGGAGAAGAAACTTTCAACCAGATTCTGTCCGACTTTTATCATACTCACAAGGACTCACATCCTCCTTATCCCACTACTCTTGACTTCATTCATCATCTGGAAATGACACTTCCGGATTCCCTGACTGGCTATATCCACGATCAGTTTTTGGCAGTAAGTTATTTTGAGAATGAGATAACAGAGGCGAGTATATCCTCTTCTGATGGGAATTA
>JBCBKZ010000677.1:0-3447 GCA_038520955.1 Bacteroidota bacterium
GTAGTACTTAAGGACTTAGTCTTAGGATCTATTTTATTTACCTGGGCCACTCTGAAGAAAAGATTAGCCTGGGAGGTAAATGCTTTTCTTAGTGGAAATGCGATTGAATCTGGTTCTAATCCTCCCGTAGCTACCTGATAAAGTAATGGCTGAAAAGTGTGATAGTTGTGCTTATCGATTAGTACTACCTGGTAAGGTGCTTTCCGTAGGGATAGTGCTAATTTAATTCCTCCAAAACCACCTCCCACAATAACGACTCGGGGTAAATCTGATTCAGGAATATTAACTTTCATTTTTTTCAATAAAATTTGAAACTTACTTATCTTTACGTCTATCTGTTGGATAAGTTAAAGGATAGTAGATAATTTTAGCTGTTTTTGTAAAAAAGATTGGTCAAGGGAAACAAATTCCCTTTTTGCCAGTATTAGCAAGCATTGTCGCTAATTCATGAGTCAATATTTCCTCACTTATAGCCATAAAGTTTCTGAGACTTCGGACACCTATACCTTGTTTTTCAAGTCAGAAGAACCTGTTCTCTACACGCCGGGGCAATACCTCATTTTGCTGCTTCCTATAAATGGAGAAAACCTACGAAAAGCGTATTCTCTCAGTAGTTCTCCGCTTATAGATTCTCATCTTTCCATCACAGTAAAACGGACCACTGAAAGTGCCAGTCTGAACTATTTACTGCAAGAGTTAGTAGAAGGTGATCAGGTAGGATATATTCCTCCTCATGGGGAGTTTACGGTTCACTTACATGATGCCCAAATCAAACACTACCTATTTTTGGTCGCAGGAATAGGTGTCTCAGCTGTTATCTCTATGCTTAAATCTATTCTGGAAGCAGAACCTAATAGTCAGGTGAGCATTTGGTATGGGAGCAGGACAGAGGAGGATATCATCTTCAAGGATGAGCTTCTCTCTCTCAGGGGTAAGTATGCGCCCAGGCTGGTGGTCTATTTCACTCTTACAAAGCCTTCAAAAGCCTGGAATGGCCCTGTGGGAAGACTTAATAAGGAAAAGGTATATGAGTTGATTTCAGACCTTTTTATGAGCGATGATAACAGAAAGGCGTATTATATTTGTGGGCCTTCAGAAATGATGAGAGGGGTGCTGGAAGCACTGGATAAACATGCAGTCCATCACTCAGACATATTTCAGCTTAATTACGAATTGACTACTGAGATGCTTTGGGAAGCGTCTCAGCTATTAATAACCAATAAACCCGAAATTGAAAATCAAGAAAGCCTTATGAAATTTGAAGATCAAACGGTGAAGATCACTATGGACGGGGAAGAGTTTGAGGTGAAGGTAGGTGCAGGAAAAACGGTTTTAGAAGCAGCAATGGATGCTCAGTTAGATCCTCCTTATTCCTGTCAGGCAGGTATATGCACTACCTGTAAAGCCATGTTGCATAACGGAGAAATCCACATGGAAGAAAATGAAGGACTGACTGAAGAAGAATTAGCAGAAGGATATGTACTGACTTGTCAGGCACATCCCCTAACTGCAGACGTAGAGTTAGAATATGAAGAGTAATCATTTTCCCGGTAGGTGAAACCCACCTGCCGGGAAAGTGCTAAAAAGTAAAATCTACCAGCAGAGAGAGGCTCACCAGTTGATCATTATCCCCGCTGTCCTCATTGGTATCAGTCCATCTTTGACCGTCCAGTAGATCATCTCTGATGGGAAGGAATCTTCCTTCTATACCTACTCCTATTAACTCATTCAGCATCATCTTATACCCAAACCCCACTACTACTGGAGTTAGAAAGGCAAATCTGCCTATTCCGTTTTTATTCAAAAAGTCCTGCTGAGCCTGAGTTTCATAATCCCCATCCAATAAGCCCATAAGCTCATCTTTCACCCCATTTTCATCGGCAGAGGAGATCTGTTCAAAGTCATAGGGGATTCCTCCATTTAAAGCGTCCACTTTGGTGTTATACATAAAAGCAGAAAGACCCCCGAGTACATACAGATCCCAGTTAGGCTCTGTTAAAGGGTTTAGCAACCTGTTAAGGTTTACCTTAAACAGGAAGTCCACCTCAAAGTATTGCATCCTATAATTCAGGAAGACAGGATTAATGGCATTCCCGGCTGTATCTACATAAGTGGCTTGAGAATTTATGACTCCATTCCAAGCTGTATTCCCTTCATACCCCAAAGTAGAGGAAGTAGCCAGGCCGAAACTTTGGCCTGTATAGAGATGAAGTCTGATATCTAATACACGGTCTATACTCTTTTGTCCGAAGACCCCAATTTGAAGACCTTTTAACCGTGCAGGTATATCTCCCTGGACCAGGCCTGAGCCTGCGGATAAACCTACTACCCACCTTTCTTCCCGGGCTTTTTCTACCCCATAATACTGGGCAATGGAAGGAAGATAACTCACAAACAGGAAAAAGAGCAAGATGAAGGTATTAGCTTTCATGCCAAAAGAACCATTAATCATGTAGGAATAGAAAGGGCAAAAAAGTGAGAATTGGCTATTCTACTTTTTACTTACTACCAGAACGAAGAATTTAGGAATATATGTATGAAAAAAAGCCTGCAGCATGCTGCAGGCTTTATATTCATTGAGAAAAATTCTCTTTTATTCGTTAGAAGCGGCTTCTGGAATTTTGATACCCAGCTCTTCCATGATGGCCTTAGTCATATCATTCTCATCAGGTCCGTGAAGAACGATAGACATTCCGGATCCATCAGTAGTATTCAAAATATACTGGAATCCTTTAGCAGTAGAAACTTTCTTGATGGCTTCTCCTACTTTGTTAGTAATAGGTGTCATCAGTTCCTGACGCTTTCCCATAGCCTGCTGAGAGGCTGTTTGTCTTCCCTGCTGAATTTCCTGCTGAAGCTTGGTTAATTCCTCTTCCATAGGCTTTAAAGAAGCCTCATCAGCTCCTGCCTGAGCAGCTTCCTGATATTCCGCTAACTTCGTACGAGCGTAATCTTCCTTGATTTTCAGCTTTTCTCCAAGCTTGGTCTCAAAGGTGGTGATTTGCTCTTGCATAGCCTTTGTTTCAGGCATGTAAGCTAAAATAAGCTCAATATTCGCATGGCCTATTTTCTGCGCCTGTACCTGGCTGAAAATGCCTAGAATAAGTAGTGATTTGATTAGTAAGGATCTAGCTTTCATAATTTCTTGGTTTATTGTCCCTCAGGTAGTTTTATGCCTAGTCTTGTCATGAGTTCAGCAGTCAGATTATCTCCATCTGGTCCGTTAAGTACTACTGAAGTTCCTGCCCCATCCATGGCATTTAAAATATAGGTATAGCCTTTTTCGATGGCCAAATCTTTAATTTTTCCTTGCACTTTATCAGCGATAGGAGCCATTAATTCTTGTCTTTTCAGAAGAATCTTTTGCTCAGATTCTTGTGCATACTTCTGCACGCCTTCTCCCAATTTCTGTAGTTCCTCTTCCATAGGCTTTAATTGGGCCTCTGT
>JBCBKZ010000678.1:0-3434 GCA_038520955.1 Bacteroidota bacterium
CTTTTACTCTATAGGTGAGTGCCCCAAAGAGCACTGGTAAAATCATTAAAGGCACATAGGCATATCTGACCATGCCTGCACATAGTGATAGCAGGGCTGTGGTAATGAGGAGGGATCTCTTCTTATGTTTGACAGACCTGAGAAATGCCCAACACATCCAGCAAAAGAAGGCCCAACCCAATAAGTCATTGGAAGCCATATAGTGAAAAGGTGCTGGAGAAGAAAGATTGGCTATTTCTGAGCATCATCCAGACATTGGCTATTCTCTCTGTCATTCTCACAAAATTCTTCCTCACAGATTCTGTCAATTATCTCGCAGAAAAAGAAGCCAGTTGGCAGTTCCAGCATTTACTGTGGACAGATCCTTTTCCCATGAAGACCTTTTTATACTATGGGGTACCACACTTGGTAGGCTTATCAGAGATACAAAGCGGTTTACCTTATGTAGTCCAGGTACTGAGTTGGATAGGGAGTATTGGCTTAGTTTGGATGCTGTGGAAATTTGTTTCTGGTTCTAAAGACGTTTCTACTCACCTGTTTATCGAAATGGGATTGGGATGTGCGCTTGCGGTTTGGATGATGCTGGCATATGCTTCTCTCATGGAAACTGCTCAAGACTGGAACCTAATCTACTTCTGGACCTATGTAATGGAAACTCGTTATTATGCGCCTGCCATGTTGTTCCTTTTGGTGGGGGTAGGAATCATGCTTAAATATGGAAAACCCCTCCAACAGAATTTTCTCAAGACTGGTCTTGGGCTGTTAGTAGCTGCCTATATAGTAGTCTTTGTGTATCAGCATCACCAGATCTACAAGAAAGATGCTTCTGGTTTAAGTTTCCTTCAGCAGGATAAGGAGAATATTCTCAAGAAAGTAGCGGAAGCCAGGAAAGAGCATTCAAAGGTATATGTGCTCTCAAAAGACGGAGAATACTTTCCAGCCATAACCGGAGGGATAGTAGTACCAAGAGAATCTTCTGAGAAGTTACGCTACTGTGAGGGAGTCATGGTCTGGTATTTGGCTCATAATGATGGGGACCAGGATTGGATTCCAAGCTTTTATGCAGATGGCAAACAAATACAGTTGAAACACGGTATGATAGGCATATATCCCTTAACACCTTAAGATGTTGGATTAATGGTAATAGTTGTTTCGGGTCTGGCGTTATGAAATAGTAATTAATCCGTACCTTTGTGGTATAGTAATAGGAGAATAGTATGAAGAAACTCGGATTCATCTTTAGCTTGCTAATGTTCTGTTCTTTCGCTGTGGCGTTTGCGCAGAATGATCACAAGATCTCATTTGATAAGACTACCCATGATTTTGGGACCATGGAGAAGAATGATCTGGCTGAAACGGTGTTTACATTCACCAATACTTCTGATAGCCCGGTCAAGCTTAGTAATGTCAAGGCTTCCTGTGGATGTACCACCCCCTTCTACACCAAGGAAAGCATAGAGCCTGGTAAGACAGGAGAAATCAAGGTAAAGTATAATACGGCCAGAATGGGGCCATTCACTAAGTCTGTAACCGTACGTTATGATACCGGACAGACGGCTCGCCCTATCGTGCTGTACATAAAGGGAAAAGTGGAAGCTGGCGCTCCTCAGGAGGCAGTCATCAACTACAATCATGTCCTAGGCGGGATCGCCTTTGATCAGATCAACCCTAACATAGGGACACTTGATTCTGACAAAGAGAAGGTATTGACCTTCAACATCCGTAACATCAGTCCTACGCGCATTCAGTTTAAGCCTGAAGAAACGGTAGCTGAGCCAGGCTTTTTGGTAAGTATGGGCAAAACTGATTTCCAGCCTGGAGAAACAGGGGCCATTACCGTAAAGCTGGTAGGAGATGACATGGATTTCAAAGGAGCTTTCAGAAAGCAGGTAGTCCTTTCTACTACGGAAGATGAGTCCAATAAAAAGACTTTCACCATTAATGGTAACCTGAATAAGGTATATTCTGCTGAGGAGCTAGCCCTAATGCCAAGCATCAAGTTCTCAGAAGTATCTTATAATGCTGGGAAGATCCTTTCCGGAGAAAAGGTAACGCACGGTTACGTATTCACCAATGAAGGAAAAGGAGATCTCATCATAGAGTCTGTAAAAGCTTCTTGTGGATGTACAGCCACTGCCCCTAAGGACAAGGTGATTAAGCCGGGACAGAGTTCTGAGATACTGGCTACTTTCGACAGTAAAGGTCGTACAGGTGTTCAGCAGAAGTCTATCACGGTAAAAACCAATGATCCTAATCAGGCAACGGTTATTCTGCGTCTAAAGGCGGAAGTGGATAAGGATCCTTTCCACATCAGCACAGACGGACCTACGGCTACTCCTTCAAGAGGACCATTTAATAACTAGCATGCCTATGTGGAGACAGAATGCTTCTGTCTCCCATATGTAAAAATATTCCTAGAGGCGCGATGAATCGCGTCTCTATTGTTTTAGGGGTAGAGACACAAAATCTTGTTTCTCTACTGACCTAACGTAATCAATAAAGGGAAACAACCTTTCCTGGCAAGCAATCGTATCGTATATTTACGCAGTTCATTGAAATGGGGACGACACGGCATCGACGGGATCGATGAGGTGTGACATAAGCATGTGGTGGGTTGTAATAGGACCACTTAAATCCTCTATTGCACACAATAATTGGCGAAAGAAATTACGCCCTAGCAGCCTAGTCAGACTAGATGCTAGATGCTTCCTGAGGGTATTTTGTCTGTAGTACCTTCTTTGTGGAGCAAAATCAAAACACAGACTGCCGCCGTGGACCGCCGTGACCACGGAATAAGCTAAGCGGTAACCTCTCCTGGCAATCCCTGTCGTTTGGGTGGCCTTGAGAACATAATAAAACGACTAAGCATGTAGAAAGTCATATGCTTGCTTTCTCCGGACGAGGGTTCGACTCCCTCCGTCTCCACCATATGGTAACCTTAACTAATTGATAATGAATTGGTTAAGGTTATTTTTATTTTTGGGTAGGGGATAAATAGAAGGCAAAAATCTTTTGGGCCTTACTTAGATGAACACTTGTATAGTAAATACTATTAAAGCTACTACGATTGAAACAAGGTATAGAAGTAACCCTTTATTGAAAGAGCTAAACTTTCTAGCTGTTAGCTTTGAACCGAAAAATAAATCAGATATCAAGTCTTTTTGGAGATCTTCTTGGCTATAATTAAGAAAGGAGTTTAATAAAGGTAAATGTCCATTTATTCCTATTTCTTTAATTTTCCCCCAGTGAGTCAAACTCTTCTGTTGACTAAAATCAGTTGATAGCGCTTTTCTTCCTTTGATACTAACCTTTATTCCTAGAATAGAAACAATGAGGGCCACAATGGAACCAACAGCTAGTATCATTAATGGTACTGTTATCTTATTAACACTATGGTTACGCTAGTAAAAATAGATGCACTCATAGTGTTAATA
>JBCBKZ010000679.1:0-3430 GCA_038520955.1 Bacteroidota bacterium
GGCTTATGCGGAAGTCATTCTTAGGGGCAGTGTATGTTCCTTCGCAAGCGGCTAACTGAGTAGAGGTAAGCTTGAGGGGGATTAAGGAAGCATTCGATTCTACTCGCCTTTCTGTTAGGTTATACCTATCTCCATTTTTCAATAGATAAAACTGCTCTGAATCCTGAGGAAGAAAACTAGTTGAGTCGTTCTCACGGTGGTAGATGCCACCATCATACACAGCTACATAACTGTTCCCTACCACTTCAAACCTTTCTTCTTGCACCAAAATAGCCGCTCCTTCATCAATGCCTATAGCTAATCTTTCTCGATTTCTGTGTATAGCTTCTGTATGCTGAAACTGTTTATTCCTGGTCAGGAAATGATTCATCACTATCACGCCTTCCAGAAACTCAAAGCCTTTCATCAGCTTATCCTCATAGAAGTAGGAAGCTTGTACACCAGAGCCTGCTGATACACCTGCTATCATTCCTCCTCTTTCCAGTAAGGCTTTTAGCGCAGCATAGGTTCTGGTACCTGCATATGCATCTGTAATCCTTTGGGTTTTCCCGCCCAGCATTATGACAGCCATCACCTCTTCTAAAGGCTTAATAAAAGTTGGCTGGTTAGCTTCCTCCGGATCTCTTGTATGTAGGATATCAACGTGTAAAAATCCCAGCTTCTCAAATCGTTTTTTCACCTTTCTGAATCCGGGATCCCTAGTTATTTCCTCATCAGAAAAAGCTGTAGGGATTATAACTATCCTGGCTCCCTCACCGCATGCAAATCTTTTGATCAGCTCAGCATGTACTTCCAGGATTCCTCCCCCCATCAATAAGAGTTTCCCTTTGGAGGGTCCTTCAGCAGGGATGGATTCTTTTTTACTGGAATCTTCTATGGATAATTGGGAAAGCAAATCTGCTCCCCTGAGAAGGAGAAATCCCAGCAGCATGGGAATCAAAATCTGGGGCTTAGGTAAGTATCTAGCAAGCATATAGCCTCAAATTAGCAGAGAGTATTGGAAATAACACTACTCATTTTTTCTTAGGTACCCTATGGCCTACTTCTTCAAAAGGATCATTTTTCCCTACTTAAGAGTTCCCACCAAACCCTGGCATTTTCTCTGCAATGATGTACCTATAGTAGTCCGTCCTTGGGGGAGCATCTATGCCGAGTTGATATCGCATAGCCACTATCTGTCCTCGATGATAGGTGCTATGGTTCAACAAATGAGTGATTAAGGTAGCTACTGAATATGTCTCTACAAAGGGAGATCTTTTTAGAGATATTTCTTCATCCATCCATTCAGCAGAACGACTTTGAATCCAATCCACTAACAATCCATCCACCTCCAGCAGCTGGTCAAAAATAACTTTTGTCGATAAGTCTTTCTCATAAGTACCCTCGGCCTTGGTAAGTATGGAAAAATAATATAGCTGTGCATCTAGCAGATGATGGAAAACCTTATTAAGAGAAGGAAAGCTGGAAGATATCTCCTTCTCATAAACTTCTTCTGATTGGTCTTTTAGCCATCCGATCAGGGCTTTATTGGCCCACTGATTATAGCTGATTTTTTCCTTGATCAAATCGTATGCATCCATAAACTGATATTAAATACTTGTTTTTAGCAAGTAAGTTTATTTACTTGTTTTTAACAAGCGTTAATATTAAATAATTCAATAGACCCATCATGAAATTCAACAACAAAAGAGTACTCATAACTGGTGGCTCGATCGGTATCGGTCTGGAGTTAGCCAAGAAAATCAGCTCTGCCGGAGGGAGAGTTCTTATCTGTGCCAGAAGGGCTGAACCTTTAGAGCAGGCAAAACGTGAAAATCCTTTATTGAAGATTACCACCTGCGATGTAACTGATCTCCAACAGGTTCAGGATCTTTTTCTGACAACTAAAGATCTGCTAGGTGGAGTAGATATCCTCATTAATAATGCAGCAGTTTTCAGGAGATTTAACATTCTGGATGACTATCCACTAGAGAAGCAACTGGAAGAAATAGACATCAACCTAAAAGGACCTGTTATGGTTACCAATGTCTTCTTAGAGGAGCTATTGAAGAGTGAAGAACCTATGATTGTGAACTTAACCTCTCCCTCTGCCTATATGCCTATGGCTGCTTCTCAAATATATTCTGCCACTAAATCTGCCATTCAGTCCTGGACCATTTCTTTACGCCACCAACTAAGAAAAACCAAGGTTAAGGTGGTAGAGTTAAATCCTCCTGCTGTGGATACAAGAATGAATAGCGATAATCCTGATCTGGATGGAATGACGCTAATGAAACCTACCAAATTCGCTGAACTGGCGGTACAGGGTATGTTAAAGGAGAAAGAGGAAATTCTGGTAAGTCATGCTGGAATCATGAAGGTGATGAGCAGAATAGTACCTGGATTAGCCTTTAAAGTGATCAACAAGAGCTGATTTTGAACGTATGATTGGGCAATACTGGCAAAAAACAAGTAATTTACCAGCATGAGGCGAATTCATAAACGGTCAGATTGCCCAATCAGCTTTTCCCTGGACATTTTGGGGGACAAGTGGACCATGTTGATACTGAGAGATCTGGCCTTGAACAGCAAGCACTTCTATAAAGATTTTCTCGAAGCAGGAGAAGGAATGGCCACCAATGTACTTTCTGACAGATTGAAGATGCTGGAATCCTATGGGATCATCAAGAGTAAGCCTTACGAAAAGCGGAAAACCATGAAGTTCTATTCTCTTACTGAGAAAGGGATAGCACTCATTCCTGTTCTCATTGAACTATGGGTGTGGGGAGCCAAGTTTGATCCAGAAACTACCGTCAGTAAGGAAGAGCTTAACGCCCGTCTGGCTAGCCGACAGAAACAAATAGACAAGTATGTGAGGATAGCAAGGGAAGAGGGGTAATCCCCCTAGCCAGCGGTCGAATGTCTCGACCGCGTCTCCCAGAAACGCTTTTCCCTTTCTGTACCAGCTTATTTTCCAGAATCAGATCTCAGTTAGCTTTCTTCTATCAGCTAAGGGTTCTTTTCGGTCGAGGCATTCGACCTCAGGTGAGATCTTGAGAAAGCAAGTAGGATCCCTTTAGGATGAGTAATCCCAATAGAAGGTAGAGTGGTATTCTGGGCTTTGATACAGCAGAATACATATGATATCAGGTTAGAAGACGGTTCCTGAAAGGATACAAATCACTTTTTCTTAGTTACCCTTACTTTCTGATATTCACCAGGTACTCTTATATTATCAAATTAGGAATGCTCTATTCTTCATGCTTCTACATATTCTTTTAGCCTCTTAAGATCTTTTAAGTGCATACTATGTACCCATTTTATGATTCCGCCGAAGTAGGCGATTAAAAAGGCTGGCTTTTTTAGTGTCTCATTGAACCCTAAAATGGGTACATAGTATGCACTTAAAAGATCTTAAGAGGCTAAAAGAATATGTAGAAGCATGAAGAAT
>JBCBKZ010000067.1:0-13371 GCA_038520955.1 Bacteroidota bacterium
AACGTGAGCAATATAAGCCTAGCGTCATAGTGAGAATTACCTCTAAAAACAGGTATCTAATTAACGCTGTTCTCTTTCAGCCGGCTTCTTTCATCTTAGAACGATTGATCTCCCTAAATGGGTTGTCTACAAAAATCACTTAGTCCCTATCCTACATCAGCGGATAGCCCTGGGTTTATCTGACTCTGTAGGTGTGGAGGTCTCTTCCGAGTCTGCCTGCTCTTCATCCTCTGGAGGGGGAATGTATTCTTTACCGTATTTCTGAATCTGCTCATTGGCTGCTTTAAGAGCTTTAGGGATAAGCCCCAGGGAGTAGCGGGCAAAGGACTGTACATAGCCATAGGTAACTGAGCCCTTGGCATTTTCCTGGGAAGGAAAGCCCACGAAACTCAGCGCAAATAAGACCAGAGAAAGCGCAATGGCTGCCATGGTCCCTCCGAATATGGCTCCCAGTGCTTTGTCTATCCCAATATTAATTTTGGAAAGCGTATCAGTGAGCATTCTCAAAATGGAAGAAACCAGTATATAGCCCACCACAAAGGCGGTTACAAAGCTGAGAAAGGCCAGGCCTTCAGCAGAAAGTTTCACATTCATACCCAGATAGATGCTCTCTATCCAGAACCTGAACCTGAACCCAAAAATGACCGCTACCACTACTGAAATTACCGTGGTGGAAATCCCAAATAATCCCTTCTGTGATCCACGAACCATCCCAAAAAGAATGACTCCAATGATGATAAGGTCTAACGGATTTAGTACATAAGTATCTTCCACAATGTGAGCGTTAAAATGTTTTGAGCCAACTGTGGACCCTTAGGATAGTATTTCTTTGACAAATTTGGATATCAGTTTCCCATCAGCCTGTCCTGCCATGGCTTTGGAAGCCAGCCCCATTACCCTTCCCATGTCCTTCATACTGCTAGCGCCAGTTTCTGAAATGATTTCCTCTACCTTAGTTTTTACATCTTCTTCAGAAAGCTGTTTAGGTAAATATTTTTCAATTACGATTAGTTCTTCCCTTTCAATAGCTGCCAGATCTTCTCTACCATTTTTCTCATACTGCTCCAGAGAATCTTTCCTCTGCTTAGCCTGCTTGGTTAACAGTTTCATCTCCTCATCAGCTTTTAATTCTCCAGCAGCTCTTCCTTCTGAAGTCTCTACTACCAGTATGGCAGCCTTGATAGATCTTAGTGTCCTAAGTGCAGCCTGGTCTTTTGCCTTCATGGCTGCTTTCATATCTTGGTTAATGGTGTCTTTTAATCCCATTTCAGCTTGTGTGTGTTAAAGTCTTAAACAAAGGTAAGAGAAAATGCCTAGAGCGCAGACAGCATCACTTCTGGTCTGGTCTCTTCATTATAGCTTTTTACTCTTCTCCCATTCTCATCATAAATAATAATGCCTGGCACCACTGTATAGCCGAAATAAGTATCAAACATAAAATCCACATCTCTCAAGACTGTGATATGCTTTAGGCCGGAATTTTTAAAGTGCTGGTTGTAAAAATTTAGGGTAGGCGCCTGAGTTTCTGTGGTGACCCAGACAAACTGAACATCATTAAACTCTCCTGCTGCCTCCGTTATCCATGTGGCTTGAGTCGCACAGTGATCGCAATAAGGATCAAAAAAGACAAAAATGGTCCCCTTACCGGCGACTAACTCTGTCTTGGAAAACATATTCCCCTCCAGGTCCAGAAATGAGAAATCAGGTAAGTCTTTACTTTGTGCCAGGGCAGCCAGGTTAAGGCCAATCAGTACCGCAAAAATTCCTAAGAGTTTTTTCATGTTCTTTCATTAATAAATCACTTACAAAGTACGCATTTTGGCTGAAAGAGGTTTATATTCATTGTCCATTATATTAAGACTGACACATTTTACGTTGGATTGTCACCGTTAATGGCTCATAAACTATCACCCTAATCCTGTTTCAGCATGTTCATCGAGGTAAACTCCCACAATCTCAATAGTGGCTGGATAGAAGTCATCTGTGGAAGCATGTTTTCCGGTAAAACGGAGGAGCTCATCAGGAGAATTCGCAGAGCCCAAATTGCGAATCAACGTGTCATGATCTTCAAGCCCGTCATAGATAACCGCTACAGCAAAACAGAAATCGTTTCTCACGATAGGAACTCCATAATTTCCACTCCTGTAGAAAACGCTATGCTTATCCTTGAAATGGTAGATAATGCTGAAGTGGTAGGAATAGATGAAGCCCAGTTTTTTGACAAGGCACTTGTAGGAGTAGTGAGAACCCTCGCTAATAAGGGGCTGAGAGTGATAGTAGCAGGCCTGGATATGGACTTTCAGGGAAAACCCTTCGGGGTGATGCCGGACTTACTGGCTAATGCAGAATTTATCACTAAGGTCCACGCCATCTGTCAGGTCTGCGGGAACGTAGCTAACTTTTCCTACCGACTGGACAAAGCCAATGATGAGCAAGTCTTAGTAGGCGAAAAAGATAACTATGAGCCCAGATGTAGGCGTTGTTTTAACCTGGGAGAAGAAGCTACCCCTCCCAGCAACAAAAGCCCAAAACAACAACTGAATTAAGATTCTGCTAATAGCTTAGTCAGAAAAGCATCTGTTTCTTCCACAAACTGATCATAGTATTTCCCGGTACCTGGACCATAGAAGCCTGTATGGATTTTTCTCACTCTCCCCTTTCGGTCTATGAAAATGGAAGTAGGGAATGACATGATGTGGTTCAGCATAGGCAGGGTCTCTGCTGCCTCTGTCTTATTGGAAGTACCTGCTATCAAAGTATGATACTGGAGCCCAAAATGATCCTTCAGTCTTTTTACGCTCTTGCTTGCCTGATCAAATCCTTTAGCTCTCTCGTAGGCCAGAGCTACTATCTCTAGTCCATCCTCATGGTATTTATCATGATACTTGGCAAAAAGCTTGGTTTCATCCATGCAGTTAGGACACCATGAACCCATGATCTGTACTACTACCACCTTATCCTGGAAAACGGGATCCTCAAGAGAGACCATATCACCATCCAGATCAGGGAAGCTAAAGGCCATTTTCTCATAGCCCGGCTTCAGGTAGGTTAGTTCATCGGGGTTTCTCAGTTCAAACTCTTCATTCAATTCTCCGACAAAAGGCTCTACCCAGTGGGTTCCTGAATAAAAGGTTCCGCTCAGTTTCCCTTCTTCATTTTTTTCAGCAAGAAAGAGGAATACATGATCTCCGTCAAAGCAAGAAAGCTTCAAGCTATCTCCTTCAGCCACGCCTTCCAGGAATCTATAGTCTCCTGTTTCTGTAAGAAAGGTTCCTTTTACGTTCTTCCCTTCCTGCTGGAAAATCCCAATTCCAGGTGAACGGTCTTCTGCATCATCTGGACTGAAGTAGGTTTCCCACCTGCCCGAAATATCATTTACAGCGACAGAGTCATGTGTACTAAATCTACTCTCTGCACCTTTCTCTGCCGAAAAAGGAATCTGATAATCTTTACTTCTGGAATAGTTGGTAAAGGTTCCTTCCCACTCACCTTCTGCATTAATCACTCCTACCATCTCAGTATCAAAAATGGCCATTCTCAAGGTTAGGGTATCTCCCTTTTGGGTAACACGCTCTACATCCAGGGTCTCTTCTCCATTGACCAGTGAAGCTGTATACTGATTTTCACCACTGGCTTCAATAGTGATCATGGTGGGGAGGCTTACTTCACCCAGATCAAAAGAGACTCTCCATGTGCCCGTAGGATCCACGCCTTGCTCTGTTGCAGGCTGACAACCGAAAAAGGCTAGTGTAATAATACCGAGAACCAGAATGTAATTTTTCATAGCAAGGTGGTTAGCTAATTAAGTCTTTCCCTATATCTCTTCTAAAAGTTTTTCCTTCAAATTGTATTTGATCAATCACTTCCAGGGAAGCGTTGACGGCTTCTTGTATGTTTTCTCCATAACTGCTTACGGCTATGACTCTTCCTCCATTGGTTTTTAACTCTCCATCCTCCTCCTTAGTCCCTGCGTGGAAGATGAGGCTATTTACCGACTGGTCTATTCCTGAAATAACCTTCCCCTTTTCGTATGCCTGAGGGTATCCACCGCTTACCATCATCACAGTGCAGCAGGTTTCAGGCTTTATCTTGATCGACTGAGAAGCCAGCTTATTTTCTTTCATCGCCTCAAATAAGACGAGTAAATCTGTTTCCAGCCTGGGCATCACCACTTCTGTCTCAGGATCTCCCATTCTCACATTATACTCAAGTACATAAGGGATATCTCCCACTACCATCAATCCTATAAAGATGAACCCTCTGTAATCCAGATTTTCTTCCTTAAGCCCCTTCATAGTAGGCTTTATGACCTCCTCTTCTGCTTTGGCTAAGAAAGCTGGATTCGCAAAAGGGACCGGAGAAACTGCTCCCATACCGCCTGTATTTATGCCGGTGTCTCCTTCTCCTCTGCGTTTATAATCCTTGGCAGAAGGAAGAATGACATATTCATCCCCATTGATCAGAACAAAAATGGAAATCTCTATTCCCTTGAGAAACTCTTCCACCACTATGGTGGTCCCAGCTTCTCCGAAAGATTCTCCGGAAAGCATTTCTCTTACTCCTTCTACGGCAGATTCCTTGTCTTCACAGATCAAAACGCCTTTCCCAGCCGCCAGTCCACTAGCTTTTACCACTATGGGTAGCTTCATACTATCCAGATAGGCAACGGCCTTTTCTTCTTCTCCTGTCTTAAATTCCTGGTAAGCAGCAGTGGGTATGTCATACTTCTGCATGAAAGCCTTGCTGTAGGCTTTACTTCCTTCCAGTGCTGCCGCTCGCTGATTAGGGCCCACCACAAAGGCAGCAGTATCAGCCAAAGCTTCTACTATCCCCTCCACTAGCGGTTGTTCAGGCCCTACGACCACTGTGTCTATCTTATGCTCATTTACAAATGCCTTGATAGCGGGGAAATCAGACACCCCTATGGCTACGTTAGTTCCCACCAAGGCCGTTCCGGGATTACCGGGCGCTATATATAAATCTTCACAAAGGGGGGATTGGGCCATCTTCCAGGCAAGCGCATGCTCTCTTCCTCCACCGCCAATAAGCAGTACCTTCATCTTAATTCAATTTTGAAGGATGCAAAAAAACTAATTCCTGTGGCCCATCAAAAGAAATGGAGGAATTAGCTTTTATTTTCGCGTTATGTAAGCTCTGTTAGGATACCCGCTCAGGAACAGCTTCTTCCTGTTCCAGGGTTTCAGGATCTTTAATCACAGGTGGGAATACTCCCTGTCCATAGATTTCCTGAGAATAAGTGGTTCCATTTTTATCAAGGAAGATCACTTTAAAGTGGTATACAAAGTCTTGCTTTCCAGGACTGGTGATATCAAAACAGATCAAACTTCCCTGAGGATAAGTGGCTGGTGTGGAAGAGTATTTCTGGGGAGCTCTGTAGGCTAATGAGACCTGATTATGTTCAGCTGCCTCAAATCTTTCATACTTCAGCGTCCATCCTATATTTTGAAGCCCCAGTAGCACGCCATTTTCCTTTGCAGGAATTTTATCAATTTTGAAAAAATTGAGGTAAGGGGTACGACCATTTCTGGTCGTCTGTGCAGCTACTTCCACCATATCATCTTCAACCACAACTCTTCTAGGTAGATCAGCTTTCTCCTGAACTTTCTCCACTCCCCTCTGGAAGATAGAACTTACCATTTTTACAATGGTCTTCATTCTCCTTTTAAGTCCGGACTCTTCCTGAAGGCCTGCCTCATATTCAGATCTTGGCTTGACCTTGGTCGCTCTGGTGTCACTTACCTTTGAAGTAACCTGAGATATTTTCTCTTTGGTCTGGTCTACGGTTTTCTTAAGGCCTGTCTGGATCAGAAGTAAGAACTGTGCAAAAGAAAATGGAACTCCTCCATCAGCTCTTTGCAGGGCTGGTAAAGTATTCGCACTCTGTTCTTCTGTAGAATCTGAAACGACAGTCTTAGGCGTTTCCTCAACTTGCTCTTTAGTTACGTTATGTAGGGGATGCTTCACTATAGGCCTTTTTTCTTCAAAACTCTTCTTCTCTTCTGTCGGGGCGCTTGCATCTGTGTGTGCTGTATCTACTGGAACAACGGCTTCATGGACTTCAGGAATTTTCTGTTCTTCCTTCTGAAGTTCTATCTTTTCTTCAATAGTAGGAGTTACCTCCTCCTGAGTTTCTTCTACAACAGTTTGTGGGAATTCTTCCTTTACTTCTTCCATGAAAGAAGATTCAAGGGATACTACCTCTGCATTTTCTACTTCAGGGAATGCTTCTTCCGCAGTGGGTTCTTCAACAAAACTTTCTTCCTGAGTAGATTCTTCCTGGAGAATTTCCTGTTGAATGGGTTCAGGTTTTTCAGGAAGAGGGCTTACAGGCACTGCCAACTGAACCTTGGGAGTAACCGATTCTTGTACAAATGGCTTTTCATCAGCATCCTGTTCCTCAGCTTCATCAAAAGCTTTGGCTTTATCGTAAAGATCATCAAGATCCAGTTTCCGATTTGAGGGTAAGGTAGTGGATTTAATGGGGACAATGAGGGATTCCTCTTCTGGCACTACATAATCTGAAGAAATGCCGTCTTCCCTTCCCAATAATCTATTTACAGAACCAGAAATCCTTTTCCGGACTTCTCCTTCATTTTCAGGCTTGAATGATGGGAGTTTTACATCAATCTTGGGGATAGAGATCTCTTTCCCGTTTTGCGAAGCAAAATATACCCAAGCACCAAATCCAATAGCTCCTAATGCAATAATTCCTACAGCAAGGTCCAACCAGATTTCTAAATCCATCATGGACGGTCAATTTGTTTTCTCACCTAGACCCTTAGTCCTAAGGTTTTTATATCTGGAGAGTGGCTAAATCACTCTCATGGTAGAGTTGGGGTGCGTCGATGTTAGGCTCACTATTGCCTACCCCGCTAATTTCCTGCCAATATTTCTCCCCATCCAGGGCTTCAAAAACAATACAAAACTTATATTTCTGCTCTCTTATTCTTTCTGCCTTTAAAAACAGGGTCATGCTTGTGCCCTGCGGATAGTCTTCAGGCATCGACTGATCGTTCTCAGCGTGTGGTAAATAGTTGATTAAAACCTCATTACCCTCCATCGGAACTATGTCCACCAGGCTCAACAAGCTGCCTGTATTTCTGAGAATCAGCTGGATAATTTCGGCTCCCTTTTGTTCGCGTAAAATTACCCGTTCTGCCATCAAAGCGGGCGTAGTAGTGAGTTTGTACAAGTCTTCTTCTATAACAAATGTCGTCTTCCTACTTTCTGATAACCTGAGAAAAAACCTAAATAACAAACCTCCAAGTATTAAGGCGCTAGTTAAGACAATGATTATCTGAATAGATATCTCCCATAGTGAAGCCGACATAAGATCAAGGTTGTAGTGTACTTTTCAGCAATTTAATAAATAAATGAATTTATCATTAATAAACGTTTCTATTCTTTGATTATTCAAAAGAAATACTACTTGTTTTAACTTTATTGTCGCCAATAAAGTTATTTCGGTCAGTCATAGGATAATTTTGCAATTTGGAAGAAAAGGGATTTAATATGAGTTTTACCTTAAGTCCTGGCATGCTTGCAGGGGCAGCAAGTATATATGCAACAAATCCTCCACACCTATAAACTCCGTCTTACTAACCTTAGTCAGGGAAATAGATCCCTGAAACTTGCCCGTTTGTCCAAACGAAGGGACATAGATCTTACGGATTTAGGTTTTCTGGAATCCCAATCTCCTGAAGACCTGATCAGGAAAGTCATGGGAAGGAAGGAAATAAAACTACTCCAAAAACTGGACGCCAGGCTAGAAGCTACTAACCTCATTGACAGGCGATTAAACTCCATTTACCGGGAGCTCAATACTATTTTTGAGGAAACAGGCAGCTACGATTTATTTGTAGGGTATCCCTTCATTGAAGGAAAGTTTATAGATGATACCATTATCAGATGCCCGCTGGTCTTATTCCCGGTACGCTTAAACAGGAATCTCCATGAAAAGCCCAGGTGGAGTTTGAGCCCACTCCCGGACCAACCCATTAAGCTTAACAAGACCTTTTTTCTGGCTTATGAGCAGTTTCAGCTACAAAGACTTTCGACAGAATTCTGGGAGATGGAGCTGGAACCTACTACAGATTGGCTCGCCTTCCTGACAGCTCTGCATGAATCCATCAAAGAGCATGAAATCGAAATAAATCTGAATCCCAGACTTTTTGAACAGAAGCTGGAAAGGTTTCCTGATTATTTAGCTGATACCCTCAAGGCATTTAAGACAGGCCAACTAAAATGTCAGTCTCAAGCAGTCTTAGGCATTTTTCCACAATCTGACTCCGCTTTATTGCAGGATTATGAATCTATAGAGAATGATGGGTCTTCCTTCGACTTGGAGGCCCTTTTCCCATCTACTCCTTCATATTCTCAAGAAGTAACAGCAGAGGAACTGCCAGAAGTAAAGGAGGAAGACCGCTTTTTTGTAACAGCTGTAGATGCTACGCAGGAAGAAGCTCTTCTCAAAGTCAAGGCAGGCAATTCTCTGGTGATACACGGTCCACCCGGAACGGGAAAGTCTCAGGTCATCGTGAACATGATAGCAGACGCCATGGCCCATGGGAAAAAAGTGCTGCTGGTTTCCCAAAAACGAGCCGCCCTGGATGTAGTCTATCATAGGCTACAAGAGCTGGGCCTGGAAAGATTTGCTTACCTCCTCCATGATTACAGAATGGATAGGGCCGCCATCTATCAGAAAATCAGGCAGCAAATAGATGACCTGGACCAATTCAAAAGGGACATCAATAACCTGAATCTGGCCCAATGGCAGCATGCCTACAACCTCATTTCTCGGCAAGCTGATCAACTTGGAAGAAAGTTTGACCAGCTTTATGAGGCCCTTACCAGCATTCAAGCCTGTGGAAAGTCTGTCCATCAGCTCTATCTGGAAACGCCATGGTCAGAGAATTACCTTCCCTTGAGAGAATTATCGGGAAGATTTGACAGTAAGAAACTTCAAGCCACTGAGCACACCCTTTACCAATTACTGGAATACAAAGACCTGCTGGCAGAAGACTATCCTTGGCAAAAACGCTTATCATTTCATCACCTTACCTATGAGGATCAGCACAGGATCAGGGAAAAGCTCCTCCTGATCCCAGAGCAATTGAGTGTCCTCCATAGAGCACATTCAGAAATCCCTGCTGACTTAAGTGTAGATCTTCTTTACCCCTCCGAAAACCAGAAAAAAACACTCCAACTCAGGAAGCTGGAGTCATACCTTCAGGAACCTGCCACGAGGGAAGATGTAGGAAACATAGGGGATGGAAGCAAAAGCTATGAAGAACTTATAGACCATCACCAGCAATTTTCAGAACTAGTAAAACAGCATAAGGGATTCCAACTACTGAAAGATAAGCATTGGAAATACTTCCATGAACTTGAGACGCATGTGGAGGTACTATCAGCTCCTGCGAGACCAGGACAATATTTCTCCCTCGCTTACTGGAAAGCGCGTTGGTTTGTCAGTAAGATGTTGCAGGAAGATGGTATCTCCTACCAGGTTGAGGTCCGTCAGCTATTGGTTAAGGAATTCTCCTCATGGAAATACCTCCAAAAACTCTTCAGCTCTGTTCAGCAACAAGCTTTCCTGGCAGATTTCCCTCTATTGGAGAGCACTAGCGCTAAAGAGAATTGGCTGACCAGAAAGGATCATAGCATGGAAGCCTATCGCCTCCTTAGTAAGCTGGAGGTTTATCCAAGCCTTCATCCGGTGTTTTCTTTTGGAGAGCTGGATATCAAGGCATGGAAAGATTCTATGGAGGCCATTACCTGCATAGAAAAATTTAGCCTCTTGCTGGAAGAATGTATTCAGGCATGGAATCACTTTCTTCATCCATCTCAGCAGCATAAGCTCCTGGAAAGTATACCCCAGCCAGATAAAACTTCTGCTTTCCAGCAAATATTGGTAAAGACATTTGATGAAGACTTTCAGGACCTAAAAGCCCTGGATATCCTACAGTCTCAGCTATCTTCTTCAGAAGAAGAATTGGTTCAGCAACTCTTGCCTGAGATAGCGGCCTCCAATGATACCGAGATAGTTACCCATGTCATTCACAGCATACAGTACTATTGGATTTCACAGTATGAGCGCGAAAACCCCATCCTTATGGAGGTTAGTGCTCGTGCATGGTACAGGGAAGCAGAGAGTTATGGAAAAAAGTTAGCAGACAAGCGCGAAAAGGTAACTGAGCTGATAGATAGAAGGCTAAAAGAAGGCGTTCTGGACATACTGGAATACAATAGACTTAAGAATCCCATTACCTACCGGAACATCTATCATCAGGTTTCCAAAAAGCGGAGAATATGGTCTGTAAGAAAATTGATTAGGGAAAGCTGGGAAGAAGGGCTTAATAAGCTGGCTCCTTGTTGGCTGGCATCGCCAGAATCAGTCTCTGCCATCTTTCCTATGCAAAAGGACTTCTTTGACCTGGTGATTTTTGATGAAGCCTCCCAGTGCTATGTGGAGCGTGCTTTACCAGCCTTACTAAGGGGCAAACAGTGCGTGGTCGCAGGGGATGAACAACAGCTTCAACCGCTAAACTTGTATGCGGTAAAGTTTGAAGATGCTGAAACAGAGTTTGTAGACAATGAAATTGCGCTGGAAGTGGAAAGTATACTAGACCTGGCAAAGTCCCTTTTCCCGCGTACGTATCTGCGCTGGCACTACAGGTCCCAGGATAGTGCCTTGATCCAGTTCTCTAACAAACACTTTTATGAGGATAGGCTACAAGTTATTCCTCCTCCTAAACCTGAACCTTTAAACTTACCACCCATAGAGTGGAAGTCTGTACCGGGGAGTTGGTCTAGAAATACGAATTTGGTTGAAGCACAGGAAGTTATTCAGCTTATTAGAGAATTATTAGACCGTCCGGATAAGCCTTCCATAGGAGTAGTAACCTTTAACTACCATCAGCAAGAACTCATAAAAGACCTGCTGGATGCAGAACTGGAAAAACTGGGAAGTGAAGGCCATTCTCATTATCACAGGCTAACGGAGATGTTGGTCCCCAAGGGAGAGGATGAAGCTCCTGATCTTTTCATCAAGAACATAGAGAATGTGCAGGGAGATGAACGAGACATCATCATATTCTCCATAGCCTATGCCCCGGACATGAAGGGCAAACTCCAGATACGTTTCGGGCTACTCAATCAAGAAGGGGGAGCCAATCGACTAAACGTAGCCATTACCCGCGCAAGACTTAAGATCTATGTGCTGTGCAGCTTCCAGCCTTCAGAAATGCAGGTGGAAGGAAGTACACATAAGGGCCCCAAGCTCTTTAAGGGTTGGCTACAATTTGCCAAGGCCATAAGTGATCAGCTTGAGGCTGAACATACTCCATTAGAACATCTTCCTCAACTTACTGCTAAAGCAGAAAACGCCATAGCGGATGAGCTGAGTAGCTTCCTGAAAGAAAAAGGCTATCATGTTATCAGGAATCTTGGTGATACAGCTTATAGACTGGACATAGCTGTAAAACGCCATGTCAATGATGAAGCATACCTACTAGGCATCATCTGTGAAGGTCCTCAGTACTTTAGCGGAATTAGCAGCAAGGAAAGAGAGGTGTACAGGGATACCCTCCTCAAGCAAAAGGGCTGGAATATTCATAGGGTATGGGCCAGAAACTATTGGATGAGAAAGGAGAAAGAGCAGGAAAAATTAATCACATTGATAGAAGGTATTCCTTCCTAAATTATTTCTTTCAAATTAGCTGTATACTTGCAAGGCATTTCATGATCTGCCAGACCTATGAAATATCCTAAGCTAAGATCCATTTATGATGCGTTTCTCAAGCTCAACGATAGTTGGAGCCTGGGGTTGGTGCTCGTATTGATCTTACTTTTCTTTGTCTACGATTATAATGAAATCATCTTCCTCCAACCGCAGAGTGTGCATTTGTGGAGGCAGTCGGACTGTGCTTCTCAGATCTGGAACTTCTATGATAAAACGGCCAACCTCTTCACGCCCCAAATCCACAACCAGATTATGGGAAATGGTAAGGCTGCTGGAGAGTTCCCTATTACTTACTGGCTTTCCGGCATGCTCTATCGTGTGTTAGGTCCACACATCTGGATCGCCAGGATGGTACATATTCTCATTGTGTTTAGCGGATTATGGGCATTCTCCAGAACCATTCAGCGTATTCTCAAAGACAGATTTTGGGCAGCAGCTATTCCCATTCTCCTGTTTAGTTCTCCTGTATTTATCTTCTATACCTGCAACTTCCTTCCTGAACCACCAGCTATGGGCTGTATCTTTTGGGGATGGTACTTCTTCTTTAAGTACCGAGAAGAGCAGACGTTTTCCTCCTTTATTTGGAGCGTAACCTTTTTCTCTTTGGGTACTCTCATCAAAGTCTCCACTGGAATCAGCTTTGTGGCAGTAGCGGGGATATTCTTCATAGAATGGAATCGCTGGCAAACTTTCGGAGAAGCTAATCAGCCCATCTTCAAGGGAAATATGTGGAAGAAGGCCGCTGCTTTTCTGGGGGGAGTACTTCTGATTGGGGCATGGTATGTATATGCCAACAGCTACAGCATCAAAAACCAATCTTACTACTTCCTGAATGTCATTAAGCCTATTACGGACATCAGCCAAAACGACTTTTACTATATCTTCTACCAGGTATTCGCCATACATTTGGAGAATTCCTTCATGCCCTTCCTGCACTTGCTAAACCTATTTTTGATGGTCTATACCTTCAGGAGAAAGGGCAGAAGCTTCCGACTACTATTTACCATCAACCTACTCATGTTCCTGGGAACCCTTACCTACATTCTCCTCTGGTTCTGGAACTTCAATATTCATGATTACTATATTACCATCACCTTACTATATCCTGCATGGCTGTTTGTACATGCCGCCCAGGTATTCAAGGAAGAATTTTCTCACGTAAATACGTCCTGGGTGTTTCAATTTCTGGTAACCCTGGTAGTAGCCTATAGTGTGCATTACGCAGACTTTGAAATTCATAAAAGGTATCACAGAGTAGAGTATCATACTCGTGAGAATCTCAACTTCTATGATCCAGCTTTTAAGGAATACCTAACTGAGGTAGGTGTTACCAAAGACAAGAAAGTGATCAGCCTTATAGACATCAGTCCAAATAACACCTTATATCTCATGAACAGAAAGGGTTGGTCCTCCTATAATGTGCTTAGGTATCCGGATGATGTAAATGCCTATAAAGAGAAAGGGGCAGAGTACCTGATCATAGGAACCCCTCACTTGTTAGAAGATCCAGGCCTTCAGGAATTCTATGGAAATGAAGTGGGCGTATTTGGTGATATTCATATTTATAAGCTCTAATTTGGAAGTATTCGTATGTTTGAGGAATATTC
>JBCBKZ010000680.1:0-3426 GCA_038520955.1 Bacteroidota bacterium
TTCCTTTTCAGAAATTCTATTTTCCAGCCCTACCATAGGAGATTAAACATTGTTTGGAGAATAAACTGAAAAGGAAGTAGCTGATCTCCTCAAAAAAGGAACCTCTTGGTATGAATCCAGAGGATGGAAGGCTTTTCCTTTTCAGAAAGAGATGATGGAGAAATACCTGTCCGGCTATCAAGGGCTCTTGAACGCACCCACAGGTAGCGGAAAGACCTATGCCATGTGGATTCCCATCCTACTTGAGCATCTTTACCTAAAGGAACACCATCCAGAACAAATTAAGAAAGGCCTACAAGCCATATGGATTACGCCTTTGCGAGCCCTCTCGAAAGATATTAGTCAAGCCAATCAAGTAGCCTCTGATGAACTAGAGACTGGTTGGAAAGTAGAGATACGTACGGGGGATACTTCCTCCAGCGTAAAAGCCCGACAAAAAAAGCGTATGCCAGAAGGGCTGGTAACTACCCCAGAAAGTATGCATGTACTTTTTGCCTCCAAAAACCACGAGAAACTATTCGAAGGGGTAAAAGCCATAGTGATAGATGAGTGGCATGAATTGCTAGGCTCTAAGCGTGGTACCCAGGTAGAACTTCTCATAGCCCGAATCAGGAAAATCTCTCCCAACGTAAAAGTCTGGGGTATCTCAGCCACCATAGGCAATATGGAGGAGGGCATGCAGTGTCTGCTGGGAAGGAGTTATGAAGAACTCCCTCACGCGCTGGTTAAATCCAAGATTGAAAAGCAGATAGAAGTAACTTCTGTACTGCCAGAAGAAATAGAACGCTTCCCCTGGTCTGGCCATCTGGGTATACACATGGTATCTCATGTGCTCCCCATTATCAATGACAGTCAGTCAACCCTCATCTTCACCAATACACGTGCACAGGCTGAAATCTGGTATAGGGCTTTGCTAGAGGCGGAACCTGATCTGGCAGGAGTAATAGCTATGCATCATGGTTCCATAGCCGCAGAGACACGCGCGTGGGTGGAGCAAGCCCTACATGATGGGGTGCTCAAAGTAGTAGTATGTACCTCCAGCCTGGACCTGGGCGTAGACTTCAGGCCTGTGGATACCATCATACAAGTGGGTGGGCCTAAGGGAGTAGCCAGATTTGTCCAGCGGGCAGGAAGGAGTGGACACAGACCTGGAGAAGTGAGCCGAATTTACTTTGTCCCTACGCATTCTCTGGAGTTGATAGAAGCTGCTGCTCTCCGACAAGCGGTGGTAGAAAAAAGTATTGAAGATAGAATCCCCATAGCGGGGCCACTTGATGTGCTTATCCAATATCTGGTTACCCTGGCCGTGGCCAATGGCTTTTTTCCGCAAGAAATTCTTGAGGAGGTAAGGAGTAGCTGGGCTTACAGAGACTTGACACAGGAAACCTTCGATTGGGCACTGGACTTCATCACTACTGGCGGGAAGTCCCTCTTTGCCTATCAGGAGTACAAGAAGGTGGAAATTGAGGAAGATGGGCTATACAAGGTTAATGACAAAAGAATAGCCTTACAGCACAGGCTTTCCATAGGCACTATTGTGGGAGATGTAAACCTGATGGTGAAATACGTCAAGGGAGGTAAGCTGGGTACCATAGAAGAGAGCTTCATTACAAAACTAAAGCCGGGAGACGTATTCTGGTTTGCTGGTAAAAGCCTGGAGCTGGTACGTGTGAGAAACATGGAAGTCCAGGTAAAAAAGTCCAAGAGTAAGAAGGGGGTGGTACCCCGCTGGATGGGAAGCAGGATGAAGCTCAGTTCTGAAATGTCCCGCCTATTAAGAGATAAAATGGATACCTACCTCAGTGAATCCATTGAGGATATAGAGCTAGATAGATTACGAGGCCTGCTGGATGTACAAAATAACTGGTCAGTGGTTCCCTCCTCACAGGAGTGCCTCATCGAATACATGAAAAGCCGGGAAGGCTACCACCTCTTCATTTATCCGCTGGAAGGTAGAGTTCTGCATGAAATCATGGGCGCGCTATGTGCCTGGAGAATTTCCCAACTCACTTCAATTACCTTTTCTATTGCCATGAACGACTATGGCTTTGAGTTGCTCTCAGACCAAGAGATACCCATTGAAGAAGCATTAGAGGCTGGCTTATTCTCTACTGAAGGCCTGCATGAGGACATTATGCATAGCATCAACCAAACGGAAATGGCTAATAGTCGATTCAGAGAAGTAGCTACTGTCTCTGGTCTTATCTTTCAAGGCTATCCAGGAAAGGCCATCAAAAGTAAGCACCTTCAGGCATCCACTTCTCTCTTGTTTAAGGTCTTCCAGCAGTACGAACCGGAAAGCCTTCTCCTCCAGCAAGCCTATAATGAAGTGCTCAATTATGAGATTGAGGGAGACAGACTGAGAAAGGCCCTGGAAAGACTGGATACCAAGCATATTGTTCTTACCCGCCCCAATAGATTTACCCCTTTCTGCTTTCCTATTATGGTGGATCGCTTGCGAGAAAGATTAACTTCTGAGAAATTAGTGGATCGGATAGCGAAGATGAAAGTTCAACTGGAAAAACACATCCCTGATTAATGGCCTTTAAGGCACTTTTACATAAAGGAGCACACCAACTAAGGTGGAAAGATCATTCCTTTCTCTTACTGCCTGAGAAAGCCTTATACTGGCCCAAAGAGGAAGCTCTTCTGGTGGCAGACCTTCATCTGGGAAAAAGTGGGCACTTCCAATCTCATGGAATCCCGGTTCCAGGAGATGTACTCTTCAAGGATCTCACAAATCTGGGGACTCTGGTTAGCCAACTCCAACCCAAACGGCTACTCATTTTAGGCGACCTATTCCACAGCCAATACAATGATGAATGGGCCACTTGTGAGAGTTTTTTCCAGGACCTGATTTCCCTTCCCTCAAAACCACTTAAGATTACCCTCATTCTTGGGAATCATGATATCCTTCACAGGACTCACTACCTAAATGCCGGATTCAACATAGAGAAACAGCTTTCTATTGGTGGAATTCAACTAATTCATGATCCTGAGGAAGAAGCAGGGGTAGGTGCCTGCATACATGGACATATTCACCCTGGAGTACGGTTGGTAGGGAAAGGAAGGCAAAAGCTATCCCTACCCTGTTTTTGGGTAGGAAAGGAGAGGTTCGTACTCCCAGCCTTCGGTCAATTTACCGGTTTATACATGGTTCAGCCAGAAGAGGAGGACCATATGTACGCCATTGCAGAGAGACAAGTCATTCAGGTACTCTGAATTAACTCGGCTTCTTGGTCTTGGTCAAATTTGGCTGAGAAGCCAAAGGATCAGGCTTTACTGCTGGTTCAGCGTCATTCGCATCTGTGAGAATGAAGCCGAAAATCCCTCCACAAATCCCTCCTATGATATGAGCAAACTGGGACACATCATCGGTACTTACTGACTGATACACCTCTTTCCCTAAGAATAAAATGACAATCA
>JBCBKZ010000681.1:0-3426 GCA_038520955.1 Bacteroidota bacterium
CATTCAGAGATCTAACTACTAATGTCTCTACTTATGGGGGAGGAAGGTACCTGGATATCCCTTACACACAGGATATCACCATAGATTTCAACCATGCCTATAACCCCTACTGCGTGTATAATGAATCCTTTGAGTGCCCTTTCCCACCCAGAGAGAACTACATACAGTTAGAAATTCTGGCAGGAGAGAAAATGTACGGCACACCGGCTCATGAGCTTTAAGGAAGAAATCGTATATTAGAATAAAGACCGAGCTCATGAGAAACAGAAGAACCCCTTCCAGAAATAAAATCAATTTTTCCAGTGGAATAGTCCCTATGATTCCCGTAGTTATAGTGGCACTTATCGTTGCCTACTTCATTCACCAGTGGCTGGGATAAAGGAAACCTGCAGATTTATAGTCTATTTTTCTACCATCTTGTGGTAGAAAAACTGAGTAGCCTTATCAGTCGGATTACTTTCAAGCAGCTCTTTAGCGGAGTCAATGGCTAACTCAAACTGATTCTGATAGTAATATTGGGTCAACAGATCAAACTTATCCTTGAGTTGCCATTTAAGATCTCCTTCCTCTACTGAATCTCCTTCAATACACTCATAAACATCTACTTCCTCGTTTTTTCCTTTAACTTTTACTTTACCGAGATATCTAAATCGGAAATCTTCAGGATGCTTCAAGTCTTTATATGAGTCTCCGCTGATCAATACCCGAGCACCGAAGACCTTGGACAAGCCTTCCATTCTTGCGGCCGTATTTACCGTATCTGAAATGGTAGCTGCATCCGTTCGTTGTGTATCCCCGATGATTCCCATAATTAATGGACCTGAATGAAGTCCCATTCCGACAGCTATCTCAGGACGATTTTTCTGCCTGCGCTCTTGATTGTACTCCCTTAGTTTGGCCTGCATGCCTATCATCGCTTTGAGGGCATCATCTGCTCCATGCTGAAAAATAGCCATGATTCCATCTCCCAGGTACTGATTCACAAACCCACGGTATTTCTTAATAATAGGCCCCATTCGGTTGGTATAACCATTGATAAAGTAGAAGTTATCTTCTGGGGACATAGACTCTGAGAGGGTAGTATAGTTCCGTATATCTGTAAACAATACGCTCACCTCACGCTCTACCAAGTCGCCTAACTGTACGTCTGTCAACCGCTCATGCCCCAGGGTACGAATGAATTCATTAGGGATAAACCTGCCAGCGATATTGAAAATGTGGTTTAGGTCAAGTTGCGTTTTGATACGAGCCAGGAGTTCTTGCTTTGAAAAGGGCTTAGCCAGGTAATCATTAGCCCCTTCTTTGAGCCCTTGCACCAAGTCATCAACTTGATTCTTGGCTGTGACCATAATGACGGGTAGTTCAGAAGGCAGGTACTGCTCCCGAAGCTGTTTACATACCTCATAGCCTGACATATTAGGCATCATTACATCCAATAACACCAAGTCAAACCTGGGAGAATCTCCAATTATTTTGAGAGCAGCTGGACCATCGTCCGCAAAAGCAAGAAAGAAATGAGAATCTCCCAAGTGGCTCTTCATCACCCGCTGGTTTACCGGCTCATCATCCACAATCAGAATTCTCAATTTATGGGTGCCTGAAATAGCCAAGGGAACTGTAGTGACTGAGGAAGGGGTGTTTTCTAAAGCTTTTTCTACCTCAGAATCCTGAAGGCTTCCACCCACAGCTACGGATACAAAGCTCTTCTGGTCTTCTGTCGACATAATGGATATTCCTTCCTCTTCAGAGACTTCCAACGTAAACCAAAAAGTACTCCCCTCCCCCACTTTACTCTCTACCCCTATTTCTCCACCATGGAGGTTCACAAGTTGTTTCGTAATGGACAAGCCTAATCCTGTTCCTCCAAATTGGCGGGCAGTAGATCCGTCTGCCTGCTGAAATTCTTCAAAAATGACCTTCTGTTTATCTTCGGGTATCCCAATACCTGTATCTGAAATACTGATTTTTACTTTTTCCGCCACTACCTCAGCCAGGACCTTGACTTCGCCTTCTTTGGTAAACTTGATCGCATTACCCAGGAGGTTGTAAAAGATTTGTTGTAATCGTTGCGGGTCAGCACTCACAGAAGGTAAGGAAGCAGGAATGGTTTTGCTTAAGCTAACTTTATTTTTCCTGGCACTCGGCTCACTCATTCGAAGCACCAGATCTACCACACTGAGTAAGTCCGTAGGCACTTTCTGTATCTCAAATTCTGCATTTTTTAGCTTAGAGAAATCCAGTAAGTCATCTACCAGGCTATGCAAACGCCTACTGGAAGAAATGATCAGAGATAGGTCTTCTTTATCTGTCGTGTCGGTTGTTCGGTCAAAAATCCCTTCAGAAAGCCCCATGATTCCATTGAGAGGAGTCCTCAGTTCATGAGAAGTATTCGCAATAAACTGATCTTTCAAGCGATCAAGGGAGGTTAATTGCTCCGTCAGCTGCCGCTCCTTGGCTAAGTCTTCTTCTCCCTGTCTGATTTTTTCTTCTTGCTTCCGCGTACGCCATTTTACAAAGTACCATATCCCCAGGCCAAATAAGGCCAGGTAGACAGCATAAGCAAAAGGAGTTTCCCACCAAGCTCTTGAAATAGTGATTTTCAGCGTGGTTCCTTCTTCATTCCATAGTCCATCTGCATTACTGGCGCGAACCTTAAAGATATAGCTTCCCGGTGGCAGATTGGGATATCGTGCACGTCTATCAATGGAAGGAGTAGTCCAGTCCTCATCTACCCCTTCAAGTTTGTAGGAATACAAATTGTCTTCCGCATGAGCAAAGTGCAGGCCTACAAACTCAAATGTCAGTTCATTTTGATCATGGGCAAGGGTGAGTGAGTTAGTGCGGGAAATATGGTCTTTCAGGAGAAAATGATCGGCCGTCTCAATATGTTCATCTCCTATGGTTAATCCGCTTATAAGAACCCGTGGGAGAGTAGGATCTTTGGTAAGGAGCTTATCAGGTTGAATTCGGTAAAGTCTGGTTATGCTGTGAAACCATATATCTCCATTCTCCGATATTACTGGTTGAAAGAAGAACTGCTCACCTTCATTAGCTAAACTCCCAAAGCCATCATCCTTATCGAAGGTGGTCGATGTTTCTGTTTGAGGATCAAATCTGGTTAAACCAGACTCAGAGGGCAACCAGAGATCGCCTCCCTTATCCAGAGCAATAGAATATACATTTTCACTTGCCAGGCCATTTTGCTTATTAAAATAGCTAAGTTCTTCTGTCTCTGGATTTATTTTATAAAGCCCTTCTCCTGAGATAGAACCAATCCATACATTCCCTTCTTTTCCTTCTATGACCGGGCGGGGAAAAAGTAACCCGTTCTCATTCCAACGCTGGAAGTCATTACTCTCCTCTCTGTAAAGATTTAGACCTTGATTGACCGTACTGACCCATAGTCTTCCTTGAGAATCTTCATAA
>JBCBKZ010000682.1:0-3411 GCA_038520955.1 Bacteroidota bacterium
GAATTTCATCTACCTCTTCTACTTCCACCTTCATATTATGCCTAAAGAGCATATCATGCACGATGGCCTTAGACTGCCTTCTTAGATATCCGTCTTCATCTATGCTTCCTATGATCTGGTCTCCTATGATATATTCTCTGTCAGTAAGCTTAAGTAGAGCCATCTGATCTGTGAGTTGATCATAGAGAGATTTCATTTGGACTATGGGCGCCTCGAAATCATCTTCATCATCATCTCCGCCCTGGGGTAGCCTTGTACGATAATCATAGTGATCATTGGCGAGGTAGTCATCCATGTTCAAATCAGAGGCAGCCTCATCCTGTTCCTTCTGTAATTGCTCATCTTTCTTGTCAAGATCATCGTATTCTCCCTTGACTTCTTCACTGAAGGCCATCTGGTCATCTTCCAGGGCTGGATTACGTTCTATCTCTTCTTTGATTCGTTGATCTAAAACAGCAGTTGGAACCTGAAGCAGCTTAATAAATTGAATTTGTTGGGGGGAAATTTTCTGTAATAGCTTAAGCTGCTGGTTCTGTTTTAGCATAAATCCTGTTCCTTAATGGTAATCACTGTAGAAATCTGGCAAGGCGCCTTTTCTTACCCGTTTACTCCATAAATATCAGATTAGTTACGACTAAACACAAAAAAAATTGAGAGAATTTTAAAAATTGGCATTTTTTTTGCTTTAACATTCACACAATCAATTAAATAGCAGTTCCCTACAAAAAAAAGGCCATAGCAATCCATTAGCTATGGTTTAGCTATTTTAGATTCTTACCTTTTCTACTTCAGTAATTGTGATTAATCCTGTTTGGCAGGTTCTCCCGTTAAATTTAAATCTAACACGCTATTTAGGTCAGGTTCGCGGTCAAATACCTGTTGGAGGGAAATAAATGTCTCAGTCCTATTGACATTCGGAATTTTTTGAACCTTGTCCAATAAAAGTTCCCGCAGATGAGTAGTATCCCTACAGAAAACTTTCAGGAAGATCCCATAATTCCCGGTGGTGAGGTAACATTCTACGACTTCAGGGATAGCTCTTAGCTGAGAAAACATCTCATCATACTGATCTGCTTTCTCCATATGGATGCCCAAATAGGCTGAAATCCCAAGTCCCAGCTTACGATAATCAGCTATGAGCCTCGAGCCATTGATGATACCCAGGCGTTCCAGCTTCTGTATACGTAAGTGTACAGTGGCGCCAGATACATTACATTCACGTGCTATCTCCAGATATGGGGTACGCGCATCATTCATTAAAAACTCCAGGATTCTGTAGTCTAATTTATCCAACTGATTCTCTATCTGTCCTTTCCCCATTAATTGAGTGGTTAAGTGAATGTTATATGAAGTGCTTCAATATAACAAACTGATACATTTTTAGGAATAATTATGAGAAATATTTAAAATACTTCGATAATTATTTGTATTCTTCAAATAACTTCTTCATAAACTTCGCCTCATTAGCCTTAATTCTCCCAGCTAACAGGAGTCTCAATTCTCTTCTTTGGCTTGCCTCTTCATACAACTGATTTTCTTCTTCTGTTTCAGGTTCCAAGGGAGAAATAGGGATGGGAGTTCCTGTCTGATCCACGGCTACAAAGGTGAAGTAAGCCGTATTACTGGGTCTTTTCTCACCTGTATTCAAAATCTCATAAGAAACATCCACTTTTACCTCCACAGAAGTGTTAAATACCCGGGTAGCTACCGCCTCCAAAATGACAATGGCCCCCAATGGAATGGAATTCTTAAACTCCACAAAATCTACTGTTTTGGTTACCACGATTCTTCTGGTCGCTCTCTGGGCGGCTATGGCAGAAATCACGTCCATCCAGTGGAGTAACTTCCCACCCATCAAATTTCCCAGGTTATTCGTGTCATTTGGCAATACTAATTCCGTCTTTAGCGTATAAGTCTCGGATACTTTTTTAGGCGACATGTATTTTGTATTTTGTTCTGGTTCAAAATCGTTATTGAATCGGGAGGGTGAAGTTAGTCATGCTGTAACTTACACCCTATTTTTCAGGAATCAATTAAGCTTTAATCCACTATGCAGGCATATCTGGATCTGTTACGTCACGTAATGGAACATGGAGTAGAAAAAGGAGATAGAACCGGGACAGGAACCAAGTCTGTTTTCGGATATCAATTGCGGTTTGACTTGTCAAAAGGCTTCCCTCTGGTAACTACCAAGAAGGTTCACACCAAGTCCATTATTCATGAGCTCCTTTGGTTTTTAAAGGGTGAAAGTAACATTGCTTACCTGAAAGAGAATAAAGTAAGAATCTGGGATCCGTGGGCAGATGAAAACGGAGAGCTAGGCCCTGTATATGGGGTTCAGTGGCGTTCCTGGCAAGGAGCAGATGGAAAGACGGTAGACCAGATTTCTGAAGTAGTTAATAGCATCAAGAATAATCCTGATTCGAGAAGACTGATCGTAAATGCATGGAATGTGGGTGCCCTATCAGAAATGGCCCTTCCTCCCTGCCACGCTATGTTCCAGTTTTATGTAGCTAACGGTAAACTTTCCTGCCAACTCTACCAGAGAAGTGCAGACCTATTCATAGGTGTCCCATTTAACATAGCTTCCTACGCGCTGCTAACTATGATGGTGGCCCAGGTATGTGGACTGGAGCCAGGAGATTTTGTTCACACCTTTGGAGATGCCCATATTTATACCAATCACTTTGATCAGGTAAAGCTGCAATTATCACGTGAGCCCAGGCCGCTCCCTCAGATGCAGATTAATCCCAATGTGACATCTATCTTTGATTTTGTATATGAAGACTTCAGCTTGCTTAACTATGACCCGCATCCACTGATTAAGGCACCGGTCGCCGTTTAGTAAGTAATATGAAGGAGATTCTCCGTAAAATCAGAAAAGTCGAGCTCAAAACCCGAAGGCTGGTACATACCACTTTCGCAGGAGCCTACGATTCTGCTTTTAAGGGACAAGGGCTGGAGTTTGAAGAGGTGCGTCCCTATCAGGTAGGAGATGATATACGGACCATAGACTGGAATGTAACCGCCAAGATGGGCCAGGCCTATGTCAAGACGTATAGAGAAGAGCGAGAGCAAATACTCTTCTTACTGGTAGACATCAGCGCCTCTCAGTTTTTTGGGAATGCCCACCAACAAAAGATCTACATAGCTACCGAAATAGCTGCCATTCTGGGATTTTCCGCCCTCAAAAATCAGGACCGTGTAGGACTGGCTACTTTTAGTGAAGTGGTGGAGCGCTTTCATCCTCCTAAGAGAGGGAAGAAGCAAGTACTAGCTATGCTGTATACCCTGCTACAACATGCCCCTCAATATAGCGGAACTTCCCTCAAAACTGTCTTAGACAGGGTAGCACCTTATCTTAACAGAAGAAGTGTCATGGTGGTCATTTCCGACTTTATTTCTTCGGAA
>JBCBKZ010000683.1:0-3408 GCA_038520955.1 Bacteroidota bacterium
TTTGATCTGAAGAAAGCTATGTCCCAGGCTCACAAATCCTGAATCCCAGTTCCACTGAAAGGGATACAGATTCTTAGTAGGTACAGTAAATCCTTCTTTCCAATTTTCGAGTAAGATGGCCTTAGAGCCTTCTATCAGCTGCCTCAATTGTGTATCTGTCATGTCATGATCTTATTGGGGGCCCAAATTAGATAAAGAAAAGGATTGAAGGAACAGTTCCTCCAATCCCGTTTTAGATAAACTGCTACTTTGACTAGAAATCAAATGAGACTCTTACAAAGATTCTTCTCGGTAAGATGGGGCGTCCTACGAAGAACTGTCCACCACTTACCTGAGAGTTCCCCTGACGAGGTGATCCCTCCGTAATTCCCGCGCTGTCAAACAAGTTGAAAGCGGATAACCCAATTCTCATGCTATTGTCGCTATCCAGGATAAATCTGTATCCAATGTTAGCTCTGGCTATATTGTATCCTTCCAGTTCTACAGAGTTTGCGTCGTTGGCAAACTTGGAACCGAAGAAGTTGCTTGAAAAGTCGAAGTCAAATCCACTATTCTCATAGGATAGTCCTATCAGTCCCATGGTGTTAGGCTGTCTTCTAGGTGTATTTCCTTCCTGCTCAGGATTACCTTCTACCTTGGTAAACTGAGGATCCTGGTAAGTGAAGTTTCCATACAGATCCAGTCCTTTAGCCAGGTTCAGGTTGGCATTTGCTTCTACCCCTATGGTCCTTGTACTTTGTAGGGCTACCTCCTCGATAACGCCTCCTCTACCATCATTCACGAAGTCTACACTTCTTCTGTCGCTAAGTGCTACCAGGAAGGCAGCTGCCGTGATAGAGAATTTGCTGCTACCATACTTAATCCCTAGTTCCCCTTGTGTAATTCCCTCCGTCTCATAGGTCTGAGTCTCGCCAGGAGAAGAGAACCTTACCCCTCTTAGTTCAGGGAAGAAATATCCTCTGGAGAAGTTAGCGTAGATGTTAGTGTTTCTACTCACCTTATACAGACCTGCTAAGGCTACGGCTATGTCATCCGCTTCAACAGTTCCTTTCTCAAAGGTGTTAGAACCGATTCCGGTTTCTCTACTGATGATTCCACGTGCTTTTTCCCATCTCAGTCCAATGTCAAAGTTGAATTTCTCACCCTTGAATTCGTCTGCCAGATAGAAAGCAGTCTTATAAGACTCATGGTATCTGTTAGAAGTCTGTCTTCCGCTTCCGTCTACATATCCACCAGGAGAGAAAGTAACGGCCTCTCCATTTGCGTCAGTGTAAGAAACCTCTACAGCTCTAGGAGAATTACTGAAGTCTCCTACAAAGTTCCAGATCCAGTTATTGTCTTCTGCTCTTGTATCAGATACAAAGGTACCTAGGGTAATCTGGTGTGCACCGAAGTTTCTGGTCAGGTTGATTTCCCCTACCATCTCGTTCATCGGACGCTGTCTGTCCAGGATTCTGTTCTCAAATAGAAGATCACTTCCGCCTAATGGCAGTCCTGTGTCTACATATGAGAAGGCAGCATCTGCTGGGAGGTTTCTATCAAGCAAGTAACTCGCTTGTGGTTCTGGTGTATTGTGAACTCCATCACCGTCCAGGAAGAGATTAAACCAGTGGTCGTAGTTGGCTACTTTAGCTTTGGAAGCCAGTGTCCAATTGTCTCCGAATGCATGCTTTAGATCCAGCATGATGTAGCTACCTTTAGTAGTTACTCCGTTTCCAATTGGTGACTCAAATCTTCCGTTGGGTGTGTCAAAAGAGAAGTCTTTTGCCTGAGAAGTCAGCATGGTAAATACTTCTTCTCCATCATTACCGGTAGGACGTTCTCTGTCTCCACTCTGGTTGTCCAGTGGGTATGGAAGATAGAACTGAACATTGTCATCTATGAACTGACCATAGACAGTGAAAGAAGACTGACCTTCATTGAATAGTCTCTTGATGTTACCTCTGATCTGGTATCCCTGGGTAGGAAGTCCTGTTTCAAGAGGTCCTTCGTCGTAACGGTAAAATCCGGAAACCGCATAGAAGGTGTTCTCGTTAATTGGGCCAGCCGAGAGGAAGTCCATTTTAGCTCTTCCTCCCTCGGCCCACTCAAGCTGAATCTTATTTTCAGGAGTAATGCTTCCGGAATAAGAGGTATAGTTAATGATACCTGCTACAGAACCTGCTCCAAACAAGGTCGAAGCACCACCCCTAACAAATTCAAGGTTTCTGATCCCTATGTCGTTTCTAAAGTAAACGTCGTGTGCTGAAGAGTTTAGTCCGAATGTACTCAGTACAGGAAGTCCATCTACCTGTAGAGGCGTAAACTGGTACTGTCCACCAGAAGGTAATCCTCTTACAAATACATTAGAGGCTACCTCACCACCACCACCTTCTGCTGTAATCCCCGGGATCGTTCTCAAAATATCCGCCTGAGAGTTAGCTGAGAGGTTCTGAAGCTGTCTGGCATTCAGGTAAGTCATGGAAAGAGGAGATTCCTTTTGAGATCTGCTTCCGAAAGTACCTGTTACTACTACCGCATCCAGCGATAGTTTATCAGGTGAAAGAGATACATCTAAGGCTACAGACGGGTCATACCCGCTGGATACAGCCACTGACTGAGTGGCAAACCCCAGGTAGGAAACATTTAACATCTGATCCCCATCAGGTAGAGTAATGCTGAAAGCACCGTCTCCGTCTGTAAGTGCTCCTACACTGGTACCACTAATGATTACGGTCGCTCCTACGAGCGCATCACCGTCGGAACTCTTGACCGTTCCGTTGATCGTTTTTTGTGCTAAAAGTGTACTCACGCTCAGAAAAAGAAGAACGAAGAGTACGTTCTTGAGAGTAGTAGAATAGCTTATCATACTTCAATTGATTAATGTGTAAGTCAAAGTTATCCTGCCTCAAACTGGAATTGCCAATAGGAATCTATCCTATTCTTGCACAATTCTATACTTTTTTACCCCCTTCCCAGCAGAATTTAGTATTATATATATGTATGAAACCGGAATACGAGCTCATATCAGGAAGGCCGGAAAAATCATTTACGGCAAAAGTGGTCAGTAGAAATAGTCGTCCACGCTTAAGTAAGGCATGGCATTTCCATCCTGAAATTGAGATCTGTTTTACCAAGAAAAGTTTTGGGAAACGCTTTGTGGGGAACACCATTTCTAACTACGAGGAAGGTGACCTGGTCTTACTGGGATCTAACCTCCCGCATGGGTTTTTGACTGAGATGGAAAGCTATCAGGTTGTGATTCAGATGAATCCAGATTTTCTCGGCCCTGACTTTCTTAATAAACCAGAATTACGGACGGTCAAAGCATTAGTTGAACGGGCTGACAGAGGCTTATTTTTTTACGGAGAAACCCTTAGAAAAGCCAATCCTCTTTTCAATAGAATTTTAGATTCTGAAGGTCTGGAG
>JBCBKZ010000684.1:0-3405 GCA_038520955.1 Bacteroidota bacterium
TATGAATTCTGTATGAGTAGGTTATTCCTCATTCAAAACTCAATCATTCAAAATTCAATAATTAACCTTAAACTCTCTCGATGATGGTAGCGATTCCCATACCTCCTCCAATGCAGAGGGTAATCAGACCAGTGTTCAGGTCTCTTCTCTCGATCTCGTCCATCAAAGTTCCTGTCAGCATACAACCCGTAGCACCTAGTGGGTGTCCCAGGGCGATAGCTCCTCCATTCACATTCACTACAGAATGATCTACGCCCATGTGCTCCATGAAATACATAGGAACTGCGGCGAAGGCTTCATTCACTTCAAACAAATCAATATCACTTACTTCCATGCCTACCTGCTTGAGGGCCTTTCTGGAGGCAGGCGCAGGTCCTGTCAACATCATGGTAGGATCTGTACCGATGATGGCAGCGGCCAGGATTTTGAACCTTGGTTTCATTCCCAGTTTCTTTCCGATGGCTTCATTTCCTACCAGGGTAGCAGCAGCACCGTCTACAATAGCAGAAGAATTTCCGGCGTGGTGTACATGGTCTACCGCTTCCACTTCAGGGTATTCGTTGATGGCTACTGCGTCATAACCAGCCATTTCTCCCATCATCGCAAAAGAGGGTTGCAGGGTACCCAGGCCTTGTGCTGTAGTACCCGGACGTATATTCTCATCTGTTTCCAGAATAGATACACCATTGATGTCTTTTACCGGGATACGAGAAGCAAATCTCTTGGCCTTTTCTGCTTCTACAGCCCTTTTCTGGGATTCTGCCCCAAACTTGTCTACATCATCTCTGGAGTAGCCAGATCTGGTAGCTATAAGGTCAGCAGACACGCCTTGTGGAACTACATTATCAGGCATCATGAGCATAGGGTCCATGAAAGGACCAGCTCCATCTGAGCCCATGGGTACACGGGACATACTTTCTACCCCACCTGCAATGATGAGGTCGTTGTAGCCAGCCTTAACGTTGGCGGAAGCTACGTTGATAGATTCCAGTCCGGAACCACAAAAACGATTGAGGGAAACGCCACAGAGGTGATCTCCAAAACCAGCAGCCATGGCGGCTGATTTCGCAATATTTGCGCTTTGGTCTTTTACCTGGCTTACGCAGCCGAAGATGACATCCTCAACAGCTGAGGTGTCCAGGTTATTTCTTTCTTTAAGAGCTGTAAGCACCTGCTTAGATAACTCCACAGGCGTAATACCCATCAAAGAGCCTTTTTTGTTGCCTTTGCCTCTGACAGTTCTTACCGAGTCGTAGATGAATGCGTCCATGTAATATAGTTTTAGGAAGGAAAGAGGGAAAAGAGCATAGCCTATTCTTTCCTGCCGGATGAATAACTAATAAAACTTTCCCTTGAAGATTTTGAATACCACAAGATAATAGCATTCTGGCAGAAAATTCCTATGCTTTGGAGATTATTTGTCTACATAGAAAAAGGGTCATACGTTTCTAGTTTCAAGAAGGAGTTTGTTAGGCTGGAAAATGGTCGTATTCTATCCCTCAGAAATATTGTTCCCTCATTGTATGAATGACTTATCGAAAGCCTATTCACTCTAGGCTAAACCGAGAGGTGCTATCATTAGGGGATAAGATTTTATTAGGTTAAGAGAATTTCCCATATAAAATTCTCCTCCAAGGTCTACGGTGGATAATAGAATCTATAAATTACCAGGGACAAGACGTGATCCGGTAATTTTTTCCCTGACCATCCGCTTATGCTTCCCTACAAAACCTTAATTGAAATAGATCATCATTCCAAAAGCCCTTTTTATCTACAAATCAGCAATGCCATCATTAAGCTGGTTAGTATGGGTCATATCACTTCAGGCCAGCGTTTACCAGGCAGTAGGAAAATGGCCAACCTCCTTTCAGTCAATAGAGGCACGATCATTACAGCTTACGAAGAATTAGAGGCACAAGGTTGGGTTACTATTTCTCCTAATAAGGGCTGCTTCATTAGTGAAGAAATTCCCCTACGTAAAGCCATACCGCTGAATAGCAAGAACAGCATTTCTCCAAAGAAGAATAGTCATTTTCAGCTAGCGCATAAGTTTCCATTCCTACAAGATGGGTATACCCAAGCCTCCTCCTCTTCAATACTTTCCTTTGATGATGGATATCCTGATGTCAAGCTTTCCCCTCTCAATGAGATAGGCAAGAATCTAGCATCGGTTATGAAGCAAGGCAGGACTTCCAGTTTGATGAACTATAGCCAAGCTTATGATGGAGACCTAAGGCTAAGGGAAGTCCTCTGCCAATATCTGGCAACTCACAGAAGTATTCATGTGGGGGTAGAAAACATCTTTCTGACACGTGGAAGTTTGATGGGGTTTTACCTGCTTTCTCAGGTACTTATACAGCCTGATGATGTAGTGATAGTCAGTAATCCAGGTTTTCGAGAGGGCTATATGAGTGTAAAAGTAGCAGGAGGAAAACTGGTACATGTATCTGTAGATGAGGAGGGGATGAATATAGAAGAGGTAAAGAAGGTTTGTCAAAGTCAGCGGGTAAAGGCCGTGTTTATCGTCCCTCATCACCAATATCCCACCACGGTAACCTTAAGTCCTTCCAGGAGAATACAGCTTCTGGCCCTGGCAGAAGCCTATAAGTTTGCCATTATTGAGGACGATTATGATTATGATTTCCATTACTCCAGTAGTCCCATTCTCCCCATATTTAGTGCGGACAGAGCTGGTGTAGTAACCTATGTAGGATCCTTTAGTAAGGTGCTGGCCCCTGGCCTCAGAATAGGCTACCTCGTAGCTCCCGAGAATGTAATCCAGCAGATATCCCTTCTGAGTAGGTATATAGACAGTTTTGGAAATACCTCCCTGGAAAGGGCTGTTGCCTATCTAATCGCGGAGGGCTTTCTCCAGCGCCATCTTAAAAAGGCATTAAATATTTACCGGGAAAGGAGGGATTTATTCTGCGAGGAGCTTCAAAAGCAAATTGGGGATCAGGTTTCCTTTGAAAAACCAGAAGGGGGCCTGGCCGTTTGGCTTAAGCTCCCATCCTTAGACAACTATGATCGATTGTCAACAACAGCCAAAAAGTATAAGGTCAGGCTTCCTATGGCAAGTCAGTTCTGGGATCCGGATTCACCCATCCCCTATGTAGGGGTTCGTCTGGGTTTTGCCAACCTGTCTTTAGAATCCATCCCCATAGCTGTACAAAAATTGGCTGAAGTACTGCTCCAAAAGTAGGTCCTAAATAATCAGCTAGTTCCCTCCCTGATTAATCCTGGTAAGCTCTTGCCTGGAAATACGGCTATCACCCAACTTGGATCCTCCAAGTTTCCCGAAGTTCCAATTCAGGCTTAGCTTAATAAAGTGCCAGTCCCCCTCAGATAAATAATCTGCTTCCATAGCGTTAAAGCGGGTAATCCCCGTGAACTTGTAATTATCAA
>JBCBKZ010000685.1:0-3401 GCA_038520955.1 Bacteroidota bacterium
GGGCCAGGAAGTTTGCCCATCAACCTAAATCACCTATGAAAAAACGACTGGTATTGCTGATTTTGTCTGCCCTTTTCATCTTTTCGTGTAGACAATCACGTGTACAAGAAGCCTCTAATCAGGCTCCTGCCACCAAAACTACCTCTGAATCTGTATTCCAATTTTCTTCTGTAGAAGACCTGGAAGCATACTTTACCTATTCTCCAGAAAGAACATATTCTATATCAGCTCACAGAGGAGGCCATTTTGAGGATTTTCCGGAGAATAGCCTGGAAGGATTCCAGCATATGCTAAATGAAGGGACAGCCATGATAGAAATGGATGTGCAAACCTCTAAAGATGGCATTCTCCACCTCATGCATGACAATAGTGTGGACAGAACCACCAATGGAAGTGGAAAAGGACCCGATCTCATGTGGGAAGAAATGGCGGCACTTAAGCTCAAGAATGATGATGGCACTTTGACAGATTATAAAATTCCATTGCTTAAAGACGTCATTAAATGGGCAAAAGGGAATACCATTCTTTTTGTAGATATCAAAAGAGCCGTTCCTTATGAGCAGGTTTTAGCTGAGATAGAAGAAGCTGGGGCGGAGGCCTACTGCGTGGTTATTACGTACTCCATAGGAGCAGCCAAGAAAATTCATAGACTCAACCCAGATGTCCTAATCTCCATTTCTGCCAGAAATCAGGAAGAATGGGAAAAATGTAAAGAGAGCGGAATTCCATTTGAGAAAATGGTGGCCTTCACGGGTACGCGGAGATCAGATGATAGTCTGTTTAAGGATATTCATTCTCATGGCGTATGTGCCATAATGGGCACTATGGGCAACATAGACAAGCAGGCTAAGGCTAAAGGAGGTCAGGTATATGCTGAGTTAAAAGAACAAGGAGTAGACATTTTTGCTACCGACTATCCCCTATCTGTCATTGAATCACTGTCTAACTAACCCAGTATGTATACCAGATTAGTCCTTTGCATCTTCCTGTTCTGGATAGGATGCAAACAGGAAGAAAGTCTTGATGGGATTACCATCAATCCTCATCCAGTTTCTGTTGAGAATGTCCAAACTATCGCTTTGGGGTCCTGTAATAACCAAAATAGCGATCAGGTAATGTGGAAGGAGATACAAGCCGATAATCCAGACCTGTGGGTTTGGTTAGGAGATAACATCTACGCAGATACGGAGGATATGGATGAGATGAGAGGCATGTATAATCAGCAGAAGACACATCCTGAATACAAGGCTTTCATTTCTAGCACAGCCTATATTGGGACTTGGGATGATCATGACTTTGGGGCAAATGATGCAGGTACTGAATACCCTATGAAGGCTGAAAGTCAGCAACTATTTCTGGACTTCATGGATGTCCCTAAGAATGATCCAAGAAGAACACAAGAAGGGATATATGCATCCCATACCTATGGTACCGACTCCACCAATAGCCTCAAGATTATCATGCTGGATGGCAGATATTTTCGGGACCCTTTTGTCGATAGCGAGGAAAGTAGGAAAAGGTATGAACCTACTGCTATTGGTACCTTTCTGGGAGAAGCACAATGGGCTTGGTTGGAGAAGGAGCTTTCTACTAATCCTGCCCGAATGACCATTATAGGTTGTGGAGTCCAAATGATTCCTACAGAACAGGGCTTTGAGAAAATGCATAATATTCCTGCTGAAAGAGAACGACTGTTAAACCTCATAGCTGCCAGTGGAAATGAGCATGTGATTCTTCTGAGTGGAGACAGGCACATAGGAGAAATATCTCAGTTTCAGCACCCTGAGATGAGGTACCCTATCACAGAAGTAACTGCGAGTGGATTGACACATAGCTACGAATCTGTAGGAGATGAACCCAATCCATTCCGTAATGGGGTCATCGTTTCTCAGCGTAACTATGGGCTGATGCAGATAGACTGGGGAGATACGCTTTCAGTAGCCATTTCTCATAAGGGGTTAAACAACTCCACATGGCAAGAAATCGCAGTTTCATATCCCTAAGTTAGCTTAGCAATTTTACCCTTGTAAAATTTTTTGGCATAGAATATGGTTTCATGCTGGTAGCACCTACCAACATTTCAGTTTTGGAATGATCCAGGAGAGATCAAAAAGAGGATACCCATTTAACTAACTGGCATCCAGATCTATAACCAAACAACCAATTAACTGAAACCAACATGAAACTTTTGAAATTCCCTTTACTGGCCCTCTTGGCCATAGCCCTCATTCTGACCTCCTGTGAGGTGGAAGATTCAGCAGATGTGAACCAGGACAAGATTTACCAGGATTACGAATTGTTCTACAACAGCAATACTGATAAGACATGGGTGGTGGCCCGTTTCCGCTTTGGCGGCCCCACTGGGACCTTACTTCAATTGAATGATCCTGCCAATGTTACCTTTGAAGGAGAGGTAGTACCTTTTAGCGCCATTTTCGGAGGACATCAGCGTGAATTTGCCGGAAAGATTGACGGAGGCACCTTGGTGTACACCAACACCCTGGGAGAAACCTTTACCAATACAGTTCCCGTCTATGAGAGCATACAGTTCCCTTCTAGCCTGGATACCTTATCCAAGTCATCTGCTTACAGCCTTGACTGGGAGGGCACTGCCCTCAAAGCCAATCAGTTCGTAGGGGTGTTTGTAGGAAGCTGGACCTTTGGAGATGATGCCCTCTTCCTCCAAACCGGAGAAGGCGAAACCAACATTGTCATGGGCACAGATCAACTTGACAATCTCCCCCTAGGCCCCTCTACCCTCTTCATGGACAGATCCACAGATATCGTCATAACTGAAGGTACTTCTGAAGGGGGAAGAATCAGAGGAAAATTCAGAGCAACTAATAAGCGAATTACGGTAGTGGAATAAGAATTCAAAGCAAGATAAGATTAAGCAAAGGTCCTTAAGTTTAGGGACCTTTTCTGTTTCCCATTTAGGAAACTTTTGTATATTTGTTTCGTTCTGGAAATACCATCATGAAACCCAAATTTGAGATTCTCTTTATGAAGGAAGCTGAGGAATTCCTGGAAGAGATGAATGAGAAAGCCCGAACAAAACTTCTTTACAACCTAAAAAAAGCACAGTTACTAAATGACTCAAGTTTATTCAAGAAGCTAAATGAATACATTTGGGAGTTCCGGTCCCAAACTCAAGGTAATCAATATAGATTGTTCGCCTTTTGGGATAAGGAGGGAGAGACCTTAGTTATCTGTACACACGGAATCTTAAAAAAGTCTCAAAAGACACCTAAAAAAGAAATTGAAAAGGCAGAAAAACTTCGATCAAATTACTTTAAGCACAAGTAACAAAATGCAAAACGATCCAATGAAACTTGCTTCAATTGATACCCAGATAGATAAATACATAGGTAAAAAGGGGACTGAGAATAGAGAGTTATTTG
>JBCBKZ010000686.1:0-3396 GCA_038520955.1 Bacteroidota bacterium
CCATTTTTATATGTTTTGGTCTGATCAACAGATTTCTCCTAACTCATGCACATAGTCATCATTGGTAATGGTATAGCAGGTATTAGCTGCGCCAGACACGTCCGTAAGCTCAGCGATCATAAGATTACCGTCATCTCTTCCGAGACAGAATACTTCTGGTCCAGAACTGCTCTCATGTACATCTACATGGGACATATGAAGCATAAACATACTCAGCCCTATGAAAACTGGTTTTGGAAAAAGAACAAGATAGACCTGCTTTTTACACATGTAGACAAGATAGATCCTTCTAGCAAGCAGCTTATCTGTTCTGACGGATCTAGTCTGAACTATGACAAGTTGGTATTAGCTACTGGTTCCAAGCCGAATAAATTTGGCTGGCCGGGCCAGGACCTGAAAGGTGTGGGAGGCATGGTCAGTAAGCAGGATCTGGATACCATAGAAGAATACTCAAAAGGGCTGGAAAGGGCCGTCATAGTAGGAGGAGGACTGATAGGAATAGAGATGGCCGAGATGTTCCACTCTCGCCATATACCTGTTACCATGCTGGTGAGGGAATCCAGCTTTTGGAATGCAGTGATGCCTCCGGAAGAGTCTGAAATGATCAACCAGGAAATTTTTCAGACTCATGGCATAGATTTGAGGCTTAAAACAGAGCTTAAGGAAATTCTCCCGGATGAGAATGGAAAGGTAAGAGCGGTCATCACGAATGAAGGGGAAGAGATTCCTTGTGGATTTGTAGGATTAACTGCTGGTGTACATGCCAATATTTCCCTGGCCGAATCAGCCGGAATAGAAACCAATCGCGCTTTCATGGTAGATGAGTACTTACAAACCAGTGTGCCCGATATCTACGCCACAGGAGACTGTGCAGAATTGAGGGTTCACCTTCCCGGGAGGAGGGCGATAGAGGCTGTATGGTATACAGGTAAGCAAATGGGTCCCATTCTGGCTAAGACATTATGTGGAGATCCTACTCAATACCATCAGAAATTCTGGTTTAACTCCGCCAAGTTCATTGACATGGAGTATCAGGTATATGGAGATGTGAGAAATGTAGTCAGAGAGGGCGAAAAGCATTTCTTCTGGAAACACCCCAAACTCAATAAATCAGTCAGGCTGGTATATGCCATAGATGATGGCAGACTACTAGGGATAAATCTCATGGGCATTCGATACCGTCAGAATGTCTGCCAAAAATGGATTGAAGGCAAAACTCACATAGAAGAAGTTCTTCCTAATCTGGGTGCTGCCAACTTTGATCCAGAATTTTTCAAAGAATATGAGGCTGACATCATAGCCAAATACAATCAGGAAAACGGAACTAATATTCAACTCAAACGAAAGAGAGGCTGGAAAAACGTACTTGCAGTCCTTCAAAATTAATGTTCTCCACATTTCCATTCTCTCAACACTTTTAACATGAAATTTATCAAACATATAGGGCTGGGACTGTTTGTGTCAGCATTACTTACCTTCATCGCACTGATCTTCATCAGTCAGTATGAAATCACCGATGAGAACCTCGCTAAGTGGAGCGAATCCTTTGATGAGAAGAACAAGTCTTATCTGGTAGAATCTCTCTCTGAACTAAAGGGCCAACATTTCGGAAATAAGTTCAGCTATTTTTCGGCGCTAAAGGGTGCTTTTAATAAGGCAAATGAGGCTATCAATAATGACTTTGGGGTAGATCCAGCCTCATTATCCACAGCAGCAGATGCTGCCCTTTCTCAAGCGGGTTCCGGGCCCATTACCTTCTCAGAAGAACTGCATACTGCTGCCAAGGAAACACTACCTGAAGGCTTGCATAAGACCATCTCTGATTACACTTCCTGGATGATAGGAAGAGAGTATGCAGAGGGAGAGGCTCTCAAGGCTGCCATCACTGAGCAGTTTGGTGTGGCCGCTAATGCCTATGTGTCTTCCCTGCAGGTAGGAAACTCCAAAGAATACGTCTTCCAGGCTGCCAAGCTCACGGCTAAAGGCATCTTCTGGAACAACAAATACGCCTTCTTCATTTTCATCATTGTGCTGGGATCTATTGGAGCCCTGATGTATATCTATCCGGCCTTTTTTGATGGAATGCCGGGGATTAAGCATAACGGCATCTATTTCAGCTCTGTTAATAACCGTGGGCTGATAGGCATCCTCACCGGGATATTCCTGGTAGGTTTTTACATTCTCCTGTATTTCTACCACCAATATATAGCGGAATGGATCACGCTAATGGATCCTGTGGCCTATGCCTTAAGAGGAGAAGCCGCCAGCCAGTGGTTTATGTATGGCTTCCTATATACCATCGCCATTCTGGTGATGGGCGTAAGGATGTTTGCCAAGTACAGACACAGCAACTACCATAAGCTGAGAACGGCCTCCATCATGTTCTTCCAGCTGGCTTTTGCCTTCATCATTCCCCAGATTCTGTTTCAATTGAATTTGCCAGATGATGATTTGAAAAATGCCTGGCCGCTCAACTATTATTTCTTCTTTGACTGGAGCATAGAAAAGCACATAGCTGCCGGAACCATAGGCGTATTTATGCTGGTGTGGGGAATTGTACTGACCGTGATAGGTGTGCCTTTGCTGACTTACTTCTTCGGGAAGAGATGGTATTGCTCATGGGTATGTGGATGTGGGGGACTAGCTGAGACTTTAGGGGATCCTTACAGACAGCTTTCAGATAAATCTCTGAAGGCATGGAACATTGAAAGATACTTAATACATGGCGTACTGGTCTTTGCGGTAGGCATGACAGGACTGGTGCTATATACCTACTTCAGTGGAGCGTCAAGTATCGGTTTTGTAAATAGCTTCAAGGTACGGGAAGTCTACGGCTTTGCTATAGGATCAGTATTTGCCGGAGTAGTCGGTACAGGATTCTATCCCTTTATGGGGAACAGGGTATGGTGCAGATTTGGATGTCCGCTGGCTGCCTATCTGGGACTGGTTCAGCGTTTCAAATCTCGCTTCAGAATCACCACCAATGGAGGTCAGTGTATTTCCTGTGGAAATTGCTCTACTTACTGTGAGATGGGGATAGATGTGAGATGGTATGCCCAGCGTGGACAGAATATCGTGAGATCCTCCTGCGTAGGATGTGGCGTATGCGCAGCCGTTTGCCCAAGAGGCGTATTAGCCCTGGAGAATGGACCTAATACGGACGGTTCCAGAATGAACGAGGTGAAGTACTAAAAATTAATTACACTTTTGGATGTTAAATAGAAAAGGACCGCTTTCCAGAAGCCGTCCTTTCTATTTTTTCTATGAGTATAGTATCGATTACTTCCTTTCCTCTTCTGAAGAAATTTCTTCTTTTATCTGAAGTATATATTCTTGAGAGACATCGGCAATCTTAGCGATCAAGTTTATATCTAGCCCTTCCTTAAGCATAGCTTT
>JBCBKZ010000687.1:0-3392 GCA_038520955.1 Bacteroidota bacterium
TTCTTTTTGGCAGTCGCCCCAAAAAGAAGAAAAAACGCTTTGTCCCTCCAATGCAACTCTGCAATCCTCCCACAACCAGTGGAGGAACGGCCAGCCCTACTAGTTAGATTTTGAATGCTTTATTACACTTCCTACTCTTCACATGGAGCGATGGATAAGAGATAAAAGAACTAAATGTGTAAAAGGAAATTTGCTAGAAGAGGGTTCCTTGACTGAATAATCCGTAAAGTTCGGCCTTAATTTTATTGATGATGATGCCCAGATGCTCAGCATCATCCTTGAAGTTGAGTTGGTCTATGGAGAACTCCATTTTCTTTCCATATTTATAGCTTTCATACCAGTCATCATAGCGGACGTTGAGACGTTTAAGGTAATCCAGACGGATGGAATCCTCATACTCACGTCCTCTATTTTGGATCTGGTCTACCAGGGTGGGGATACTTCCTCTCAGATAAATGAGGAGATCAGGTGGTTCTACCAAATCTGCTATGGTCAGGAAAAGCTGTTTGTAGGTTTCAAAGTCACGGGAAGTCATCAGCCCCATAGAGTGCAGGTTAGGGGCAAAAATCTGGGCATCCTCATAGATGGTTCTGTCCTGGATGACGTTCTTTTTCTGCTGTTGTATATCTATGATTTTTCTGAGGCGAGAGTGAAGAAAGGAAACCTGGAGGTTAAATGACCAACGAGGCATGTCTGTGTAGAAATCCATCAGGTAGGGATTCTCCTCATTGTCTTCAAACATGGTTTGGAACCCGAAATATTTGGATAACAAGACGGCCAAAGTGGTTTTCCCTGCCCCTATGTTACCGGCGATAGCAATATGCATGAAATACTAAGATTGGGTATGAAAAGGCTCTCCCATGTCTTCTCTACGATGAAATATACACTTTATTTTTATATCCCAATCTTTTACGCAGCCTGTTCAATACTCCTGAAGCTACTTCTCTGGCTCTTCCTGCCCCTTTCTGGAGTTCTTCATCTATCAGATGCTTATTCTCCATGTAGTAATTATACTTCTCCCTTTCTTCCTTGAAGGTCTCTTTCAATAGGTCAAGCAGGGCAGTTTTGGCATGTCCATAGCCGTAGTTTCCTCCCAGATAGTTCTTTCTCATCTGTGCAATCTCTTCTTCACCAGCTAGCAGACTGTACAAAGCAAACACATTACAGGTATCTGGGTTCTTGGGTTCTTCCAAGGGGATAGAATCCGTTACGATCTTCATGACCTGTTTTTTCAGCTTTTTGTCAGACTGAAAAATCACAATGGTATTATCTCTGGACTTGCTCATCTTCTCCCCATCTATACCAGGTATGATCATCACCTTTTCATCTATTTGTGGCTCTGGAACTACCAGAGAATCTTCTCCATAAGCATTGTTTACTGCCACAGCCAGGTTACGAGTAAATTCCAGATGCTGTTTTTGGTCCTTCCCTACCGGTACTATATCCGCATCATAGAGAAGGATGTCCGCCGCCATAAGCACGGGATAAGTAAACACTCCGGCATTCACCTGCTCCATCCTATCTGCCTTATCCTTGAAAGAATGGGCCAATTTCAGTCGACTATATGGCATAAAACAGGTCAGATACCAGCTTAATTCAGCTACTTCCGGCACATCTGACTGTCTGTAAAAAATGGTCTTATCAGTATCCAATCCACAGGCTAACCATGCGGCAGCGGTAGTGTAAGTGTTTTCTTCTAATATTTCCCCCTCCTTAATAGCCGTGAGAGAATGCATATCTGCTATAAAGAGAAAGGATGAATTTTGAGTATCCCTGGAAAGCTCAATTGCAGGAAGAATAGCTCCCAGCAAATTCCCTAGATGGGGAACACCCGTGCTCTGAATGCCTGTTAAAATACGTGCCATAACCCTTAATGTCTTAATCAGCACGAAGGTAGAAAAAAAGAAGATTAAGGAAAGGCAGAGCTGACTAACTGATAAAATTATTCTTCTTTATCCCGAACCAGGAATTTATGACATTCTTTTGGCAGCACGCCTAAGGGGAAAAAATAGTCTTACAGCTTTAAGAGAATAAGCGATATACTTCATAGGCGTCTCATAGCTCATGAAGAAAAGCCTGGATCTCCTCATCCATAATGGCAAAAACCTGTTCAGCCATAAAAGATTTCTGATGGAGGCAAAATAGACCCCAGGCCAATCTTCCTTAACCTCAGGGTGTGGCACTGAGATAACCTTATTCCGCTGCTTATCACTAAGGCTTGATAATTCCAGCCTTGCAATGATGGCAGCGCTAAAGACCTGTTGACAAAAGATAACTGCCTGTAGCGTAATTTCTTTCCCTGAGAATATAGGTTTAGGTGTCCTTTTGGCGAGCCCATCTGCCGTACAGTTCACGAAGAGCGTTCCTTCAGCATAGGGAACGGTTTCTTTCTGTAGTTGGATTTCCGATTGGGTGATTCTCTTGATTCTGCCCTGCCTGATGACCTGTTTTATGCGCTGGAGCTGATGGAGTTCGGCTTCACTGACAGTAGCACATCTCCATTTGGTAGGGAGAATGTTCTTATCCAGTCGCAAAATCCCTCCATTTTTCTCCATTTCCAGAAATACATCATCCGGTTTGGAAGCATTCACCATGAAATCTGCATGCGTCAGCAATTCTTTAGTAACGAGCCCGATGTAGGTATGAGAACGATTAAAGAGCCATGCGTCATTAGGAGCTACCCAACTAATCCTATCAGGATCTATGCCTTTCTCAAGGAGAAATAGGATGGCATCCATACCTGTCTTTCCATTGCCTATGACACAAAACTTCTCCCATTGGCCATGGCTAGTCATCAGGTCATTTAGCGGAACGAGAGGGACTCCCTCATCTACTGTAAACTTTGGTGCATGGGTAGCGGGTACTTCTACCTTCATGTAGGTAGCGTCTACTACTTTTCGTCTGACCCTTATCTCAGAAATATTCTCAGGATCATCCAGAGGGGCGATCTGATTATTGCCCTTGTATTCATGCGCTGGATAAAAGGTAACTCTCCCGCAAGCCTGGAATTTCTCATATACCTTTTGGTAATAGGTAAGGATCTCCTCTTTAGAAGACAGATCGGTTCCTCCGTTTCCTAACTTCAGGGAATTTACTCCATAGAAGGCTGCAGGCTGGTGGAGCCTGACGTATTCATAAGCATCCAGCCAATGTCCGCCAAAAGCTGCTCGTCTATCTACCAAGGTAACTGTTAGCTTTGTATGACGAGAAATAATTTCATCTACGAAGGCTACTCCCATAGCCCCGGCCCCTATGACGAGGTAATCTGTTTCTGTTGACATAAAGGGTTCCTCTCTGTAATTGTCCAGTGGCCAAAGATCTTTTTAACAATATCCGCCCCATTTAAATCTTACTAGCTTGGGGTTTAAACCCCAAGCTAGTAAGATTTAAAC
>JBCBKZ010000688.1:0-3385 GCA_038520955.1 Bacteroidota bacterium
ATTCAAAGTAGAACTTTTTTTATTTCTGAGAGATAAATTCCGCTAATGGCGGCTTATCTACATGGTATAGAAGAAGCTGATCAGTAGTAGCAGCTACCAAATAGTGGCCGTCTGGGGAAAAAGCTATTTGTTGGATTTTACCTGTCTCACCAGAAATGAGTGGATAGCTATAAATACAAGCTTCTCCCGCTACTTCCCATAGTTGAAGGCGGCCATCAGCAGAGAGACTGCCAAACATTTCACCTGAAGGATGGAAAGAGAGACCCACAAATGGCTGCTGCTGGTCAGGAATTGATAGGCGGAATGTCTTCTCCTTTTTTCCTTTCAAATTCCAGAGATAAATGGAGGCAGTATCCGCTTGGTTATCACAACTGAGAATATAGCGGCCATCTGGAGAAAACAGACATTTATTAATCCCATATCCATTCTCCATGATCTCTATAGTTTCTCCTTTAAGATTCCATAGTCTCATGCTCCCATCAGCAGAAGCGGTAAGTATGTTATCTCCTCTGGGAGTAAAGGCTATGGAAGAAAGTGCACCTCTATGGCCCACCAGACTGGTCAGACTATCTCCTTTTGCATTCCAAAGAGTAGCCGTAGAATCCCCTAAACTGGTTGCGAAATATTCTCCCCTAGGATGGATGGCTACTTTTTCTACCTGTGCAAAGAATCCGGGAAACTGCTTTTCCAGAGTACTTGTGGCTGTTTGAAGGTATAGTTGACTACTTCCGCCTCCCCCTACCAGCAATCCACCACTTTCAGAAACACTAAGACCATTAATCTGGGCTATATTGGGGAAGGACACGGTATCTATAAATGAGAGAGCACTTCCGGCAATTCTTCCCTGATACACTTGATTCCCAGATGAAACATATATGCCGCTTTCCATGGAGGTTTGGATGCTGGTGATATATGCTACATTCTCTCTCCATACTGCTGCTGGTCTAGGAACTTGCCATTTTCTTATCGTACCGTCCAGACTGGCCGTATATACCTTATCTTCATAGCGGAACATTCCTCTGATTCCTGCCTCATGTCCCAGCAATTCATAAATTATTTTTCCCTCTCTGGTAAACAGCATAGCCTTAGCCACATCTGCTGTATACAGAATTTCTTTTGTGGGGCTGCTGAATACAGAAGTAACTCGGGTGTGATCAAGTGTTTTTCTCTTTTTAAGAACAAGTGATCCGGTAGAATCAGAAAAAATATAGGCTGACAGTTGATTAGGGTTTTCCAGCAAAAGGATTTCTCCGCTTTCTCCTTTGGAGACAGATACAAACTGATCATTTGAGGAAAGAAGGGTGTCTCGCTCACCAGTTCTATACTGATATCTCATTAATGTCCCATCCTCCAACACATATGCAATATTCCCTCCCTCTATATAAAAGGCGTCTACCACATTAGCTGACAAGCTTTCTTCCTTTACTACCTTTTTCCCCTGGGTATCCCATAGATAGACTTTGTTCTGAATGTCGGCCCACAAAAGAGAGGTGTCTGCTAAGGCTAGCATTCTTAAGTCCTCCTTATTGGGGTTAGGAATGCTGTCCGCTGAAAGAAGTCTCTCATCTTCCAACTCCCACTCATAGAAATCTCCGCTATTGCTGGCGGCTATGAGTGTGGAAGAATCTGATGAGAACAGTAGTTGGGAAATATCAAAGTAAGGTCTGATCTCATCATTCTTGGAAGAAAGGGTATCCGTTTTACCAGAAGGAAGGTGATAAGATAAGATGGGATAATAACCTGAGCCAGCTTCATTTTTCAGGCTGAAGTAGATTTTTTCTCTCTTTTCATGAAAGAGCGCGTGTTCTATTTGGGTCTTATGTTCTGAGACAGCCTGGTAAAAAGCCTTATCCCCCCCATAGATATTGTACAACTGCTCTTGAACTACCGCATTATCAAAAGTCTGTATGGCCAATAATGCAGTATCTAGCGCATGGGTAGGATTAGTCCTGACTATTTCTCTGGCCTGACTGATCAGATATAACCCTCTAAATTTCCTTGACTGATAGAAGAACACCGTGGATGAGACCGCTAACACCAGAATGAGGGCAGAAATGAGAAGGATCCATCTAAGCCTCTTGAGTCTTTGGGCTTGGATGCTGCGTGTTACAAATGTGCTGAGTTCAGGTGAAAGCCGTAAAGCTGGGAGGTGAGGATTAATGTATTCCAGATCTTCCTTATTCAGCAGACTTTGGGGTCTTTCCGGATCATATCGTTTAAAGATGAAGGACTGCACCTCCCGCCTGAGTTTTAGCTCAGGTTCCACCATATCTGAAATGACGGGGCCTAATATGTCGTGGCTGAGTTCGAAGTGCTCCATCAGTTTTCAGATAAGGATTGAACTTTCAGGATTCTCACTTCTGCCAATCTGTCCAGACAGTATTCCAGTATGCCCTGCTTATGAGAAAGACTCTCAGGCAGGTATGTACCTAGTTGGGCATATATTTCTTCCTTACTCAGAAGTTGCTTGGTCTTATCCTCCGTTACCAGCACATACAGCATGCTTAGGAGAATTTTTCTCCAGTCCTGAGAAGAAACTTCGGGGAATTTCTCCTGCACCTCTCTTTCTATGCTGTCTATCTGATCTCTCAGAAAAGCCTCCATCACATTCTCAAAGTGGGATTCTGACACCAGTTTTTTGGTGAAAGTGATATCTTCTTCCCTGTGATTCTTGATGACATTTCGCCAAAGCCTGTCCAGATAGACCTGTAAGTAGGTAAGTTCCACTACTCCTGTTTGCTTAGACTCCAGGCGCTGAAGAATCATCTCCACTATCTCTTCTTCCGGCTGCTCCAGGCTGATGTCATGATAGGCTATGGTTTTCTGGATCACATTTCTGATTCCAGCCCTCCTCATATACTCCACCCGCATTCTATTCTCAAATAGGTTTTGAAGAATGTCTTCATATGGCGTTAGGTGAGCGAGAAATTCTTCCCGTATGATGAGGATGATCTTAAAGTCTGTTCCATTTTCCAGTATGGAGGAGACATTCTGAAAAAAAGTGGTAGCCTCCTCCTGAGAAGAGGATTTATCTACCAGAAAAAGCTCCTCAAACTGATCAAAGATTAGGTAAACGCGTTTGTAGTAATCCAGGAAAAGAGACTGGACCTTCTCAGATAAGCTAGCTTCTTCAGAAAATGGCGTGATGCTCCATGCATGTAAGGCCTGTTCCAGTGCGGAGTTAATATTTTTGCCCCTTCTAATAAATATGGGTAACCAATCTATTTCTCTCAGTTTTCCGCTCAGCCCACATCTTACCAGACTGGTTTTTCCCGTTCCTGTATTTCCGTAGACTAGCAGCAGATTAGACTCGTACAGCTTGTTATATACCTGATCTATTTCCTTTTCTCTCCCGAAAAAAGCATCCGTATCATACTTATCGTAT
>JBCBKZ010000689.1:0-3366 GCA_038520955.1 Bacteroidota bacterium
CTGCTTTGAAACCTCCCTTCAAGGCCTTAAGCGGAGAGAAAGAAGAGAGGTACAAAGCAGGTAAATGGGCTAGTGTACCAAGAGAAATTCTGGTAGTCTTCCAGTTTGTGATATCCATAGCGCTGATTGTAGGAACCCTGGTAGTATTCCAACAGATAGATCATGCAAAGGAAAGAGAAGTAGGCTACGATAGAGAGGGCATCATACAGTTTATGACCAATAATGACCTGAAAGGGAAGTATGAAATTCTGAGAAGTGAACTTCTGAATACAGGCTATGTAGAAGAAGCTACTTATTCCCTAAGCCCTGTTACCGGAGTATGGTCAAATACAGGAGGAATCAGTTGGGAAGGAAAAGATCCGGATCAGCTGATCAGTTTCGCTCGGGTTACCGTTTCTCCTGAGTATGGGAAAACCATTGGTTGGAATGTGCAAGAGGGCAGAGATTTTTCCAGAGAATTTGCCACGGATTCTACGGCCATCATTTTTAACAGAACAGCAGCAGACATCATAGGAGGAGGAGAAAGCATCATAGGGAAAAGGGTAGAGTGGAGTAGAAGAGACCACACAGTCGTAGGGGTAGTGGAGGATATTCTCATGAGTTCGCCATGGAAACCGGTGAAACCTACTGCCTTCACGGTTAATGATGAATGGACCAACGCACATATTGTAAGATTGAAAGCTGGAGCGCCCCTGGAGAAAAGTTTGGCTTCTGTAGAAGAGGTGTTTACCGCCCTCTGTCCATCCACCCCTTTTGAGTATGATTTTGTGGATGATGATTTTGCTGAGAAATTCAGCAATGAAGAGAGAATAAAGAACCTGGCAAGAGTTTTCGCTTTTCTCGCCATCTTCATTTCCTGTATGGGCTTGTTAGGCCTATCCTCTTATGTAGCAGAGCAACGCACCAAGGAAATCGGCATTAGAAAAGTACTGGGTGCTACGGTAAAACACCTTTGGGCTTTACAATCCAGAAACTTCATGAAGTTGGTCCTCATTTCTTGCCTGATCGCGGTTCCTGTAGCCTGGTATTACCTGGAGAACTGGTTGGAGGGGTATGATTACAGAATTGCTTTGGGTTGGGATGTGTTCTTCATGGCCTCTATCCTCGCCCTCATAGTGACCCTGGTAACCGTGAGCATTCAAAGCATACGCGCAGCCGTAGCTAATCCTGTGAAAAGCCTTAGAAGTGAGTAAAGAAAACCTTGATCTGTTAATGCTTCAAACATGCTAAAAAACTATCTAGTCATAGCCTATAGGAATCTGATCAACCAGAAGTGGTTCAGTGTGATTAATGTGATGGGACTGGCTATGGGCCTGGCGGTAGCTATCCTGATTGGCTTATGGGTGCAGGATGAACTTTCCTACAATACATCCCATGACAACTATGACCATCTGGCGCATGTCATGATGAATGCTAAATCAAGTGGAAAAATCAATACAGGGATAGGAGTGGCCTTGCCACTGGTATTTACCCTGGAAGAGAAGTATGGAGAAGACTTTACTGCCTTAGCTGCTGCTTCCTGGAACTGGCCCCACAAGCTTTCCTATGGAGATACACATATTTCTGAAGAGGGAATGTCAGCACAAGCCCAACTTCCCAAGATGCTTAGCCTGAAATTAGTCTCTGGCTCTTATGAAGAAGCCCTAAAGGAGCCTAATTCCATAGTTCTGAAGGAGAGCCTTGCTAAGGCCTTATTTGGAGAAGAGGAGGCTTATGGAAAAATTATCAAATATGACAATGATACTGATCTTAAGGTAACAGCTGTCTTTAAAGATCTACCAGAAAATTCCAGCCTGAAAGAGACGGATTTTTTTACTACCTGGGAGCTGTATGAAAACCAAACCACATGGGTAAAAGCCTCCAGAACTAATTGGGAGAATAATTCCTTTCAGATATTTACGCAGATAGCGCCACATACCAGCTTTGAAGCGGTAAGTGAAAAGATTAAAGACATTAAGAAGGAATTTATTCCGGAAGTAGAGCCTGAGCTCTTTCTTTTTCCTATGTCTAAATGGCATCTCTACAGCGATTTTGAAGATGGAGTGAGTGTAGGAGGAAGAATAAAGTACGTTTGGCTATTTGGGCTTACGGGCATTTTCGTTCTTCTCCTGGCTTGTATCAACTTCATGAATCTCAGTACGGCACGCTCAGAAAAGCGCGTCAGAGAGGTAGGCATCAGAAAGTCTGTAGGTTCCTTACGCGCACAGTTAGTAGGTCAGTTTCTAAGTGAATCTCTGCTGGTGAGCTTTCTGGCAGCGGTTATCTCTTTGTTTCTGATTCAGTTAGTGATTCCATTCTTTAATGAACTGGCAGACAAAGAATTTGAACTTCCCCTTAGCAACCCTCTTTTTTGGCTGATGGTAGTAGGTTTTACGCTGTTAACAGGTCTGTTAGCAGGAAGTTATCCTGCCTTTTATCTTTCTTCTTTCAAACCTATTCAGGCACTGAAAGGAGGGTTGAAAGTAGGGAAATGGGCTACCATTCCCAGAGAAATGCTGGTAGTGTTTCAGTTTGTGATTTCCATCGCCTTGATTGTAGGCACCCTGGTAGTGTTCCAGCAGATCAATCATGCCAAGGAAAGGACAGTAGGATATGATAAAGAAGGGCTGATCCATTTTATGACTAACAATCAGCTGAGTGGGAAGTTTGATGTACTAAGAACTGAACTCTTGCGCACCGGCTATGTGGAAGAAGCTGCTGTGGCTATGAGTCCCGTAACCGGAGTCTGGTCTCATACTACAGATATCTCATGGGAAGGGAAAAATCCTGATGAGGTGGTGACTTTTGCCAGAATTACCTGCTCTCCTGAGTTTGGAAAAACAGTGGGTTGGAACATTGTTGAAGGACGTGATTTCTCCAGAGAATTTGCCACTGATACTGCCGCTTTAATTTTTAATCAGAAGGCAGCTTCTATGATTGGAGGAGGAGAAAGTATCGTTGGCAATACGGTGAACTGGGGTGGGGATGATATGCCTGTGATAGGGGTAGTGGAAGATATGCTGATGGGTTCCCCCTGGCAGCCCGTCATGCCTGCTGTATTTGTCTTGCATGAAAAATGGGTGAATGTACATACCGTTCGACTGAAAGCTGGAGCCCCGCTTTCTAAATCTCTTGAGGCCGTGGAAGAGGTATTTACTTCTCTGGCGCCTGATACACCCTTTGACTATATCTTTACCGATGAAGCCTTTGGGAGGAAGTTTGTCGCTGAAGAACGGATCAAAAATCTGGCAAGGATATTTGCCTTCCTGGCCATATTTATCTCCTGTATGGGACTGTTTGGACTATCTTCTTACTTGGCAGAGCAACGCACCAAGGAAATTGGGATCAGGAAAGTATTAGGCGCTACAGTAAAGCATTTATGGGCTT
>JBCBKZ010000068.1:0-13305 GCA_038520955.1 Bacteroidota bacterium
ATAAGCGCTTTACAGGACAGAAAAAGAAGGAACGGGTGTATTCGGGCTTTCTGTCAGAAGATAAGAAGCCTTCTTTCACCCAAAGGGCATCTGTCTGGATCAGAGGAAATTTCTTTATCCCTGACGCCAGAAAGTTCTGGATAAAGCCCTCCGTTAAGCTGCTCACCAAATACCTCAAAGAAAACCCAGTAGACGCCATCATTTCCAGCGGACCTCCACACTCCGTGCACATGATCGCGAGGGGAGTGAGGAGGAATACTGGTATTCCCTGGCTGGCCGACTTCCGTGATCCATGGACCAACATAGACTTCTATGACCAACTCATGCTCACCTCTTGGGCTGATAAGACGCACCACAGAATGGAAAAGTCAGTGATAGATGAGGCTGATAAAATGGTGACCGTAAGTTGGAAGTGGGCTGAGGAGTACAAACAGATGGGCCGCGAAGACATTCAGGTCATCACCAACGGTTTTGATGATGCAGACTTCCAGTTTGGGGAAGTGGCCCTGGATGAAAAATTCTCCTTTAATCATATAGGCTACCTGAATACCGACAGGAATCCCCCTGCACTTTGGAAGGCCTTCGGAGAGCTATGTCAGGAGATCCCGGCTATGAAGGAGGCACTGGTATTGAGATTCATCGGCAAGACGGATCAGCTCACCTTCGCACAACTGGAAGAGCAGGGCTTAATGGAAGTCGTAGAAAAGGTGGACTATATGCCTCATAATGAGGTGGTCAAAACCCTCGCCCAATCACAGATTCTTCTTCTGCTTATTAATAACACTCCCAATGTGCTGGGAGTCATCCCTGGAAAGATCTTTGAATACTTGGCCTCCGGCAGACCTGTCATGGGTGTAGGAAATCCAGAAGGAGACTCTGCCAGAATCCTGAGGGAAACGGAAGCTGGAAAAATGATCGACTTTGATAATGGGGAAGAACTCAAGCGGGAAATTCTCCGTCTTTACCAACTCTACAAAAAGAAGAAACTCACTGTTAATAAAGGAAACATCGCCAGGTTTACACGTAAGCATTCTGCAGGACTGATGGCAGGACTACTAGACCAGATGGTATAGGCTTGAAGGGGCATTAGTCAGTTTAGGCTATGTCGTTTCGAGAGCCTTGGTTGCTGAGCCTGTCGAAGTACAACGACCTTATATGGGAAGCTTTTTGAAAATTCTTCCTATTAAAATTGGGAAAGCTTTCCTAACTATATGGAGGAACGATAACTGTTAGGCAGAAATCTCCGTTAATGATTAAAAGGAACCCATAATATTCCACTGTCCTCTATGATGGAGTCAAAATTTGATAGGCTAGTCGAAGAATACCAGCAAGTCATTCCTTTTCAAATCCGCTTTAAGGATGAGAGTTGGGAAATGCAGTTGCTGAACATCTTCGTAGTATGGTTCTGTCCCGGATTTCTCACTTCATACACTACTGTGATCGGGAGCAAAATCTACTTCCCTAGTGAAAGATTTATCCAGGAAGATCCAAACAGAGCTATACGGATTTTGGCACATGAAGTGGTCCACTTACTGGATGCAGAGAAATCTTCTACGCCTGTCTTCATGCTGGGCTATGTATTCCCGCAGGTGTTGGCACTAGGCGTTTTTCTCTTTCCCCTAATTGGGTTTTGGGCATTGGTATTCTGGGTATTTCTCCTTCCCATTCCATCTCGTTTCAGATTTCACTATGAAGCCAGGGCTTACGCCATAGATTATATCACTTATCCTTATCTGGATAGACAAGCCTATTTGAACAGAATTACAGAACACTTCTCCGGCTGGGGGTACTACAAAATGTTTCCTTACCCTGAGGAAGCTAAAGACACCATCATGCACTGGGTAGAGCAGGCAGAAAATGGTTCTGACCCTATTCTCACTAAGGTGCTGCTGGTTTATGAAATGGTAAGCGAGTCTGGAGCTTAATTTGGAATTACACGCAAAGCCGCTAAGTCGCAAAGAGATTCCTTCAAGGTACTTTCTTATCAAAATTAATAGCTCTCGGGGCTAGCCGTTCCTCCACAGGTTGTGTATGAGATGATGAGCAAGTCCGGAACTTAAGTATCAGTTTCACGCAAAGGCGCTAAGCCGCAAAGAGATCCCGGCTGACCCTACAAGCAATTCGCGCCAACCTCACCGGGATAATAGAGTAAGAGAAGAACTATCCTATCTCCCCTTTATACCAATTCGTCAAAACCTGCTCAGCGGGCTTTCCTTTAGGCGTATAGAAATGTGCGTACTGATTGCCCCCGTCCATGAAATCACCCGTAGAAGGATTGTCCCACCACCACCAAAATACGCCATGCAACCATTCTTCATCTGCAAAGGCTTCGAAAAAGGCCTGATAATAATTGGCTTGTTCCTGCCAGTCCTCGTAGGGGGTTTCCTCATAAGCCCATGGACGGGTAGCCGCCCCCAGGTAGCTGCATACACCTAATTCAGTGAAGAGAATGGGAATATCAGGATGATGTGTCGCTCGCCAGGCTACCAGTTGGTCTATCTGCTTTCTCCAACCTTCCATCATGCTTTCCACTGAGCTCCTGGGCTGTTCAGCCACAGCAAAGTAGGCATCTACGCCTATGTAATCCACGTGATCCCAGAAGAGGACCTTATCATAGCCTATGTCTCCATTAAAGTTGGCGGAGTAGGTCAGTTTCCCTTTGTAAACTTCCTTTACCTTATCTATGACTTTGACCCAGCGCTTTTGGGTTCTCTTCCTCCCAAGGGTATTCTCACAGCCTACGGAGAATAGTTCTACGCCTTCTTCCTCAGCTATGAGCGCGTAATGGGTAATGAAGGCCTCATAAAACTGAAACCATTTTTTCTTACTATCCGGATTAAACTCTCCCCGCCAGGTGTGGTCATAGGCATCCACAAAGGGTTTGAGCATGACCTTCATCCCTTTCTCATGAATGTATCTGATGATATGTCTGAGGGATTCATCGGAGGGTGTTTTTTCCGGATGTGCCAGGATGATGTTGGCGTACTTTCCTTGCTGCCACCAGCCTACTGCCAAGGCTACCCACTCAGTACCTGTTTCAGCCAATCTGTCTATGGAAGCATTTGAGGCTTCGGAAAGGAAAACGTCCTTATTGAATCCGGCATAGGTCATGCCTTTCATAAAAGCAGGATGTGCAAAGATGGTGGTCTGATAAGAGCGAGGCATGGCAGAGGGATTAATTATTCATCTGGCTTTTTAGGGTCTTCTTCTATCTTGAGCAATAAGATCATTACTGCAGCAGCTCCAAGTGCCATGATATGAGGTGATTCTGTCGTGGCTAAGGGTTTCTCAAACCAGTTTTTGTCATCTCCCTCGTACACCTCATTATTGATGATGGTAGCTATAGGGCTTTCCCATCTTCCCTTCTTCTTCCCTTTATATACCTTACGATCCACTACAACAGCTAAAGGTTTCTCCAGCCAGTTTTTCTCCCCATCATAGATTTTATTCTCTATAATGGTCAAAATAGGCTTCTCAAACCATCCCTTCTCTCCTCTAAATACTTCTCCTTCTATTAAGGTAGCTAATGGGGCTTCAAACCAGCCTTTTTCGCCTTTATAAATTTCGGTTTCCATGATGTGTGTTCCCTATTCTAAGGTTTTGCTGTTTAGGTTTGGCTGAAAATACGCATTTACTCCCAAGGCTTATGATTTCTTTCCATATATTTTGAGCTGGAATTGATAACCCACTTCATCCATGAGTCTGTTTCCGGGACAGTTATTAAGTAAGTGCTGGCAGGGAGAGGTAGCAGATCTCTACCAGAAAGGACTCATATCTGGTAAGCAGGAACTGGTGGCAGCTATCTATCATTACTTCCGTAGCCAGGATCAGGCTGACTACTGGCCTTGGGTGGCCCCTAGCTTACATTTTGCCAAAAAGCAGCAACCCGTCCACACCTGGCTGGATGACTTTATGACCCAGGAAAGACTGCACGCATATAGTCCAGATCTGCTGCTGACCTTTGAAAAAGAAATCATTGCCGCTGTGATGATTGCTTATTCTCCTACTGATTACCTGGACTACAGAAAAACCCTGGAATTTTTATCCAAATTCTCACAATTGGCTGGAAAATCTCACATCCATCTAAATATTCTCCCTAATGAGGGAGGGAAGGATACCTCCTCCTTGTATTTGATTTCAGATGAAATTAGATTGGTTTATGCTGTCATAGGGAAAAAGGGAGCCTTAGCCTTGGATACTTCAGCTATTAAGAATGAATTCCCTCTACTCAAAGCTTCTCCTTATTTTCTTCACCTGACGGCCTCGGTAGAACAACATTTCATTTACTTTAACGCCAAATAACCGTATGCCTTCTTTCTCTTGCTTACTTAAGCTGGGTACCAGGTTCTCGTTGGGAATTCTCCTCTTTTTACCTATTGAGCTGTTAGCACAATGGGAAGAAGCCAGCTCTTCTTTTATCACCAGAGATAGTGTCAAGCAGATCATAGAGAATGAGCATTTTGTCATCTCTGCTGACCAGCATCTCCACCTCATCTATCAGGAAATCCCCGTAGCGGGTGGTAGCGTTTTATATCACACAGAAAGAGATAATCTAGGAGAATGGAGTGAGCCAGCCTTCATTAACCAGGACGGCTTTCTTGTTTTCAATGCCTCCCTGGCTACTCATCCTACCTTGTCCATCCCTTACATAGCCTACCAGGCAGAACAAAGCACAGAAAGTGAAATAGTCTTTGCATACAAAACCAACAACGGCTTCTGGATAACAGAACAGCTGACTGAAAACGATCTACTTGATGTAAGTCCCAGCATAAAAGCGGACCCCAATGGTGGAATCCATATATGTTGGATACGGGAAGTGGAAGAAGAATTTTATCTTATGTATGCCTACAGAGCCTCTGAAAGTAGTCCCTGGGATATTTATCCCATAGAAAATGCTTTCCCCGGTTCTTTGGGAGAATCCTCAACTCCTCAACTAGCCGTAAATGATGAAGGCCAGGTTCATATTACGTTTCGGAGTGGCCTCATAGGGAACCTCCGTATTTCTTATGCCTTTCTCGCTTCTCAGCAAAGCGAATGGTTTGTAGAAAGGCTTCCCTTCTTTAATAACAATGAGTTTGAGCATGCCATAGCCATAGATAATGATGGCTTGCCCAAAGTAATCATAGGAGGCGTTTTTGCGAGTAGCAGTTGGCGGGTATACGAACAGAAAAAGAATCAAAAAGGAGAATGGCGAGAGAGGAGTGTCATCGTAGATGGAGGAAGAGGGGGCCTTTCCTCATTCTGGATAGATAATCAGGGAAATTCTCACGTCCTGATCAACGTATTCTTCAATAGTGTGGCCAACGGAAGAGTAAATTATTATGAAAACACCTTGGGTAGTTGGCGGGTAAGGGCACTGATAGGGAACGGTGTGATTTTTTCCCAGGCAGTCAATGGGGCTATTATCCAAATGGATGCGGGGGGTCAGGCCTATTGTGCCGCCTACTTAGGTTCTTCTCCCGAGCAACAAAACGTCATAGTCTATGGAGCTCCCACACCAGCCTTAGCTACTTCTACTACCTCTTCTTTAAGTAGACCCAATATTCAGGTGTTCCCCAATCCTACTCAAGATCAAGTGTTCATAGATATCCCTTCGGAAGTGAGGATTTCTTCTATAAGTCTGTATGGCTTAGACGGGAGAATGTATCATCATGAGCTAGCGCCTACTTCTCAGGATCAGTATGGCCTGGACCTGGAAGACTTGAGTAAGGGAATGTATCTCCTGGCTATCCAGCATGATAAAGGTATATACAGGCAGATGATCCTAAAGGAATAAGCTAACTCCATCCATAAAAAGAGGGATCCCTTCCTGTAAAGAAAAGATCCCTCCGTTGAAATGAATCAACGATTTACCTACATGTAGCACTTAAGCTGAGACTGTCTCTAACTCAGGGGCTACAGGAAAATCAATCGCTATCTGAGTAATGTTGTGGATGTAGTTAGCCAGGATCTTATCTGATACCAGAGTAACTAAATCTACCAACGCACCTTCGTCATATCCTAAGTCGAAGAATTTGTTCAATAATTCCTGAGAAGGCTTACCGTGTGTACGCTGAATGTCTGCAGCCAGATTGGTCAGTACGTTGAGTTTTTCGTCTGCGTGGGTCCCATTTCTAAGCTGAACAGCTTCCTCGTCAGTAAATCCATTCATTTTGGCTAAAGCGGTGTGGGCACTCTGGCAGTATCTACAACCGTTAACCTGACTTACGGCTAGATACACAGCTTCTCTTTCTCTGGTCTTGAAGGTTCCTTGTCCCTGTGCCTGCTGGAAAGCCAGATAACTCTGTAGGGCGTTAGGAGAATGACCTATGTAAGCGTAAAGGTTAGGAACAAAACCCAGTCCTTTTTCCAGGTTTTCGAAGATGGCTTTAGAACCTTCTTTAGCGGTTTCTTTCGTTGGGATGCTGTAAGTACTCATAATTGAATTGTTAAAAGATGAATTAATCAAAAGAACAATTCAAAGATGGCGGGTTGATCAGCCGTTTTCATTAACCATTCTTCCCTCGGACTTATCAATTTTTCCCGAAAGCTCCTCTTTATACTTTTGGACAAAGAGTGAAGGGGTCATTTCCACTATTTTCTTGAAGATCCTGTTGAAATGGCTCACCTCTTCAAAGCCTAATTCATAAGCCACTTCCTTTATGCTCATATCTGTGTAAATCAGGAGTCGCTTAGCTTCCAGAATGAGGCGCTCATGAATGATCTTCAGCGGCGGATGAACGTTGTACTTTTTGAAGATATTGGTCAGCGTTTTAGGAGAACGGTTCAATAGATCCGCATAATCCTGCACCTGATGAAGCTTCTTGAAGTTTCTTTCCAGCTGTAAGTGAAAGTTCCTGATCAGGTCCCATTCTTTCTCACTTCCCTGATCTACCTTAGCATGCTGAGCCTTGTGTAGGCGAGTACAGATGATGATAAAACGGGTTAACAGCATGCGAAGCATTTCTCCCTGCACTTTATCATGGGTAGCCAATTCGTCCCAAAAGACTTTTAGGAGTAAATCCAGCTTTTCATGGTTTTCCTGATCCAGTTTGATGGATAGGTCCCAGTTAGAATTGAAGAAAAGTACCCCCACACAGGAAACTTCTTCATCATGATCTACTATGCAGTAAAACTCTCTGTTAAACCTGATGATCTGGAGATCTCCTGCCTCTTTCAGCTGTACCTTTTGATCAGGTGTGAGAAAGAGAATGCTGGAATCCTTCAGACTTATAGGGATGGTGTCTACTTCCAGTAAGGTCTCGCCAGACTTGTTCCAGAGTATGGTAAACAACCTTTCCTCCGTATCCAGATGAAGGATAGCCGGATCAGCATTATCACAGACGTAAAGTTGAGCAGAAGATTGCGTTTCCTGATAGGTGATCATGAATACTAGTTGGCAAAGATTGTGATAATGAAATGTCTCTCAGCTAGCAAATGTTTACACATAAGGGTAGCCATATTTGTGGGAAGGAGTATGAAGGTTAAAAACGTTATCCTCCTTATTATCACCCCGGTGGGCAATTGGGTATGGAAAGTGAGTCAGCCGGGGTCTCAGCAAAACCCAGGAGATCCCGGCTGACCCTACAAGTCCTTTACGACAAGCTCACCGGGATGATATTACTCCATTTTACCAGAAGCCATGTCCTATCACAACACAAATGGCAGAAGCTTCGTATCTTTGCAGGATACTCACACATTTTGGTTATGAAAAGAGTAGTTGTAGGACTTTCCGGTGGGGTAGATTCCAGTGTAGCCGCACACCTTTTGGTGGAGCAAGGCTATGAGGTAATCGCTATGTTCATGAAGAACTGGCATGATGACTCCGTGACTATCAGTAAGGAATGTCCCTGGTTAGAGGACAGCAATGATGCTATGATGGTAGCCCAGACGCTGGGTATCCCTTTTCAGACCATAGACCTAAGTGAAGAATACAAGAAGCGTATAGTTGATTATATGTTTGCGGAGTATGAGGCCGGAAGAACCCCTAATCCGGACGTGCTTTGTAACAGAGAAATCAAGTTTGACATATTCCTGAAAGCGGCCGTGGCTTTAGGAGCAGACTATGTAGCCACTGGCCATTATGTGAGAAAGGAAACCACCATCGAGAGTGGACAGGAAGTCCATAGGCTATTGTCAGGGAAAGACAACAATAAAGACCAGAGTTATTTCCTTTGTCAGCTCACCCAGGAGCAGCTCAGCAAAGCCCTCTTCCCCATAGGAGAATTACAAAAGTCAGAAGTAAGAGAGATAGCGGACGGGCTAGGATTAGTTACTGCCGGAAAGAAAGATTCTCAAGGCCTCTGTTTCATTGGGAAAGTACGGCTACCAGAGTTTCTCCAACAGCAGCTCAAGCCCAAAGAGGGAAAGATCATAGAAATCCCGGCCAATTCTCCGGTTTACAAAGTTCCTGTACCAGTCGGTCAGTCTAGTGGGAATGTGTTACTGGAAAAAACGACGGCTTATACCTATCAAGCTACTGACGGAGAAGTAGTTGGGACGCATATGGGCGCACACTACTTCACCATAGGCCAGCGTAAAGGCCTGAATGTGGGTGGAAAACCGGAGCCTCTCTTTGTCATAGACACGGATACGGAAGAAAATATCATCTATGTAGGTATGGGAGATACGCATCCCGGCCTGAACAGGGAAGGTCTGTTCATTCCTATGGAAGATGTACATTGGGTACGTCCTGACTTAGCCATGAATACAGGGGAATCCAGAGACTTTCTGGTGAGAATCCGTTATAGGCAAACCCTCCAGCAAGCTACCCTCCACATGCTAACGGATGGCTTATACATCACCTTCGAGCAAGCCCAACGTGGTGTTACCCCCGGCCAATTTGCCGCCTGGTACAATGAAGATGAGTTAGTGGGATCGGGCGTGATAGGGTAAGTTTAAGGTTAACCCCTTAATTTTTAGCTGAAATAATCTTCTTGAGATTCAATCGGCTTTCTAGCCACATCTCTTGCGATTTCAAGCGTTTCAACTATGGTCCTACCCTGAGCTACCAATCCCTGAATATCATCTGAGGTAGCTAAATACACGCCTTCTGGCAGTCTTTCTATGTGAATATTAATGATCCTTTCCATTACTAAGATCTAAATGATAAGATGTGATAATCAATATACGGAATCTTCAGTTTTATAGGTTCTCTCTTTTCGTAGAAGCAAGATAATAATGGGGTTCTCTTACATTTTCCTATTTTCTCCTTAGCTTTCGAGAAGTTTCAGTTTACCGTTACCACACATGAAAAAGTTCCTCCGAATTACCGCTATCGTAGTTGTAGTCCTCGTAGCCATCGTTTTTGCTGCAGGATTCTTCCTGAATGAGTCCAAGCCTGAGGGCACCCCTGGACCTGAAGCCGATGCACTCGCCAGAAAAATGATGGGAGCCGTAAACCATGCTGGATGGGATACCACCGCCGTAGTAAGTTGGGACTTCGGAGGAAGACAACAACACGTCTGGGACAGAGAGAGACATCTAGCTGAAGTGAGGTGGGCAGACGGTGAAGAGAATTTCAGATCTCAGGTAGACATTAACGCTCGCACTGGCCTGTTATGGAAGAACGGGGAAGCTGTTACTGACCCTGCTGCCAGAGACAAGGGCGTAGACTTTGCCTGGAAAAAATGGGTAAATGATTCCTTCTGGCTAAACCCTGTGTCAAAAGTATTTGATCCAGGAACTGAGCGTTCTCTGGTGAAATTGGACGATGGGTCAGAAGCCTTAATGATTACCTACACCAGCGGTGGCGATACACCCGGTGATTCCTACCTATGGATGGTAGACGAAAACGGTCTCCCTACATCCTGGAAAATGTGGGTGTCTATCATCCCCATTGGTGGCATGGAGTTTACATGGGAAGACTGGAAAACCTTTGATACGGGGGTAAAGCTCTCCGAAACCCACGTAGGGCCCTTTACCCTCAAGCTTACCGATATTCAAGTAGCTGATTCTCTCGGGAAGATGTTCCCAGAAGGAGATCCTTTTGCGGAATTGGTAGAGTAGGCCCCATGTTTAGTTCCACCATTAACATGGTAGGCTCATAAAACCTAATGTAGGGGTGCATTCATTCGCCCAAAAAGCTTATACAGACTTTTAGGGTTGTCAGATCCCGGCCGAGGCCTCTAGCTGTCCGCAGTATGTCCAACAGGATGATATCGATTTAAGAGAGAAGGTCCCTGAGGTTCTCGAAGGGATGATTCTACCCTTTTATCTTTGTCGTTTCGAGAGCCTCAACGACCTTGTCGGGAAGCCTAGAAAATACTTAAGTTTTACGCCATCTCAGGAACCCCTGCAAGGGCAGCACCTATGATGCCTGCCTGATTGAGAGACTGTGCAGGGACTACTTCTGTAGGTACATCTAGTTCGTCTTCAAACTGAGAGAACTTCTTGCTGGCCCCTCCTCCTACTATGATCAAATCAGGGTAAAAGAGCTTATGTACGTGGTTGAGGTATTTGTTGAAGCGCTTGCCCCATTCTCCCCATTTGAGGTCGTTTCTTTTTCTGGCGGAATCAGAAGCATACCATTCGGCTATCTTCCCATCCTTGAAAATGAGGTGTCCAAATTCTGTATTAGGAACGAGTTTTCCGTCCTGGAATAAGGCTGATCCTATACCAGTACCTATGGTCAGCAGGATGGTAACCCCCATTCTTCCTTGTCCGGCACCGAAGACATTTTCTGCCATACCCGCAGCATCAGCATCATTCACCGCTCTCACAGGACAGCCGGTAGCATTCCCGAAGGTTTTTTCTACACTTGTTCCTATCCAGGAGTCGTCAATGTTGGTGGCGGTTTTGGCTACGCCTTTTTGGATAGGAGCGGGGAATCCACATCCTATGGGGCCATTCCATGAGAAATGCTTGGAAATTTCCTTGACCACCTTCGCCATGGCTTTGGGGGTGGACGGTTGTGGAGTGTCTATTCTGAATCTGTCGGCAAGCAGTGTGCCTGTAGTAGTGTCTACGGGAGCTCCTTTAATACCTGAACCCCCTACGTCAATTCCTAAAATGTTCAAAATTTACAGTAATTTGGACTTTTGTGCTCTGGCCTAAATGTACGAAATTCATGCCAAGGACCATAAAATGGTCGGCAATTAGATATTCTTTAGGCGGAAAAAACTTTCATGGGTCAGAACTCAATCCAATCGCCCTTACTATCGTATACCACTTAGCATAGCTTAGTTCATTCTCATATATGGAAGAAAAAGACTTTCGATTTAAACTTAACGCCAAATTTCAACCCGCAGGAGATCAGCCTTCTGCCATCAAGCAATTGGTGGATGGAGTCAACAATGATGATCCACATCAGGTACTCCTGGGGGTAACTGGTTCTGGAAAAACCTTTACCATAGCCAACGTCATTCAGGAGACCCAGCGGCCAACCCTTATCATCAGCCATAACAAGACGCTGGCCGCACAGCTCTATGGAGAATTCAAAGAGTTTTTCCCTGATAACCTGGTGGAATACTTCATTTCTTATTACGATTACTACCAGCCGGAAGCCTTTGTGCCTTCCACCAACACCTATATAGAGAAAGACCTCTCCATTAACACGGATATAGAAAAACTCCGCCTGAGATCCACTACTGCTTTGGTCTCTGGAAGGAGGGATGTGATCGTGGTAGCGTCCGTGTCCTGTATTTATGGTATCGGTAGGCCGGAAGATTATGAGGCCAATATCTTCTTTGCCAGTCAGGGGCAGGTCCTTACCCAAAACACCTTTCTGGATAAGCTGGTTCGACTATTTTACAGCCGTACCCAAACTGTGCTTGAGCGCGGGAAGTTCCGTGTAAAAGGAGATACGGTAGACATTTATCCTGCCTATGATGACATAGGATTGAGGGTGATGTTTTTTGATGATGTGATAGAATCCATAGAGACTTTTGATATAGAATCTGGTAGGAGAATAGACAAGCTGAGAGACATTACCCTCTACCCATCTAACCTCTTCGTGACCAGAAGAGATACCCTGAATGAAGCCCTCGGGCAGATCCAGTACGACCTCACAGAAAAGGTGAAGCACTTCGAAGCGCAGGGCATGTTCCTGGAAGCCAACAGGCTAAAAGAGCGGACCGAGTTTGACATGGAGATGATGCGAGAATTGGGCTATTGCTCCGGTATAGAGAACTACTCCCGTTATCTCTCTCAAAGAGAACCTGGCAGCAGACCTTACTGTCTCTTGGACTACTTCCCGGATGATTTTCTACTGGTACTGGATGAGAGCCATGTGACCATCCCACAGATTAGAGGGATGTACCATGGAGACCGTTCCAGAAAACTTACCCTGGTAGAACACGGATTTAGACTTCCTTCCGCTCTGGACAACCGTCCGCAGAAATTTGAAGAATTTAATGAGCATGTAAATCAGATCATTTACATGAGTGCTACGCCGGAAGAATATGAGCTTTCAGTCAGTGAGGGGATAGTGGTAGAGCAGATCGTAAGGCCTACCGGATTGCTAGACCCACCGGTCGAAATACGCCCTGCCATGACGCAGGTGGATGATTTGCTGGATGAGGTGGATGAAGAGGTGAAGAAAGGAAACCGGGTACTGGTAACTACCCTCACCAAGCGTATGTCAGAGGAGCTTACCCGCTACCTCCAAAATCTGGATATCAAAACCCGATACATTCATTCAGATATAGACTCCCTTGATAGAGTAGATATCCTTCGAGACCTCAGAAGAGGAAAGTTTGATGTGCTGGTGGGGGTAAACTTGCTGAGAGAAGGTCTGGACTTACCGGAAGTAGGGCTGGTAGCCATACTGGATGCCGATAAGGAGGGCTTCCTACGCTCCAGCAGATCTCTCATACAGACGGCAGGTCGTGCTGCCCGACATGCGGAAGGGCGCGTCATCCTCTACGCAGATAAAATCACGGACTCCATCCAAAAGCTGCTGGACGAAACGGAATATCGTCGCACCAAGCAGCTCAAGTATAATGAGGAGCACGGCATAGTCCCCACTTCCGTCAAACGCATAGACAAAGACATCTTTGAGTCGGCACTAGGAAACCGTGCCAAGAACTATGAGGAGTTTGAAGAAACGGTAAGTGTAGCCGCAGAGGAAGCCGCAGAATACATGAGTAAGGAAGACCTGGAGAAAAAGATCAAGGCCATCCGCAAAGAAATGGAAAAAGCAGCCGAAGACCTGGAGTTCATAGAAGCCGCTAGGCTACGAGATGAGATGCTAGCCTTTAAGGCCTTGCTGAAGGATAGGGGTGTGTAAGAAAAGTAGATTCCCCTCCTTGGAGCTAGGTCTTATACATATCTAGTTTGAGTTGAATAAAGTCCATGCATCAAAGAAGTGGGTTAGTCTTTCTAGTC
>JBCBKZ010000690.1:0-3343 GCA_038520955.1 Bacteroidota bacterium
AAATGAAATTAAAGGGGTTTGTCCAGCCAAAACTGGACTTTCCCCAATTGAGGACTACTAACCTCAAGCTAGTCTAAATACTAGATTTCCCTACAACCCTATTATGTTGAGGTAACCCCAGCAAATCCTAAATCATCCATCATTCCGCAATAGACCATGCATGACAGAGGATCTTCCATTGCTTATTCTCCAAAATCCAACTGATAGCGTACGTCCCGGCACCAATCAATTCACCTGAATCAGGATCCACATCTTTAAATGTTCCCTTTTCAAACCCCAGATACTGATCTACCTGTAAGCTATCCGGCTCAAAATACACCTCCATTTTTCCCATACCCCCTTTCATGAAGGATAGGATATTTACATTGCCACTTATGGCAGCTTTCTTAGGCGGTATGATGAGGGCATTCTCAGAATATAAATTCATAAACGCTTGCTCATCCTGCTTATGCCATGCTTCTGTCCAGGCTCGCATATTGGGTTGTTGGTTCATCATCATTGTGAGTAAGAGTATGGGAAACATACACAGGTTTAGGCTCTTTGCGAATAAATGATACCCGCATCTGTTCCTCCACCTCCCAGGGCAATGGCAATGTTCAGGTGAGCCAGGGCTTCTAAATGTCTGGCATTCTTTAGCCCCCTTACAGTTATAGCGTGAAAGCCTGCTTCTTCTGCCACGGTCTTTACTACCTCTGCCGCATCCTCATCATCTGAAGCCACAAAGGTGGTAAGCTTCTTCCCATCAAAGATCTGCTTATCAGTATGCATAACATCGGCAAATACCGTATTGAAGGCCTTGACTACCTTGCTTTCCGGCAATAAGCGAGCTGTTTGTTCTCCTCCACTGTCCTCTCCCAAAAAGAGTGGAGACCAGTCCTCCAGATTGATGGCATTGGTAATGTCTACGACGATCTTCCCTTTCAAGGCAGTTCTGTTTTCAGTCAATACCTTTTCCATGGCTGAAAAAGGAATCGCGAAACAGACCATTTCCCCTTGCTCACAGGCATCTGCTATAGAGAGTTGACCATTTTCAGGAGTTCTCACCCCGTAGGAAACAGTATGTCTGGCTTGGCTTAAGAGGTTTCCCAGGTTAGTGGCTACATTACCAGCCCCGATAAAACTTATGTTCATGTGCGTATACTTTGTTATGTGCTTGTGAAAGTATATACTCGCAAAGAGATTACCGAACGGTAGGCTACTAACAATTTGGTAAGTATGAGAAAAACATCCTCTTCTAACTTTGAGAATGAAAAGTTTCTGGAATACGATTGCCCATTTATGACCACCTTAAGGTTCATTGGCAAACGTTGGAAACCCGCTGTCATCTGGAAGATCAATGAAGGAAATACCCGCTTCCATCTCCTCAAAGAATCTCTACCCTATATCAGTGATAAGATGCTGGCCAATTCCATTAGTGAATTGGTAGAAGATGGGATCATCCAAAAGAATGTCTTCCATGAGGTTCCCTTAAGGGTAGAATATGAATTGACAGAATTTGGGAAGAGCATTATGCCAGTACTGGTTACCATGAATGAGTGGGGGGATCACACTAAGGCGAACATTCGAAAGAATCTTCAGTCCTAGTTTCAGACTTTCCAGCCTATCCTGTTGCAAATCCAGCGCGGATTTTGTTTTATGGGTGGATTAATTTTAGCCCCATCACCTAACTAACATGAATAGACTCCTCAAACTACAGGCTCAACTCGCTAATAAGCCTTTCGGGAACAAAATATACTCTTACCTCCTAGCCAGAGCTGCGCCTTTTTTTCTTACCATCCGTCCTAAAGTAGAAGAACTGCGCCCCAACTATATGCGGACTTCCATGAAAATCCGGAGAAAGGTTCATAACCACCTAAAAGGTGTTCATGCTACAGCCATTTGTACATTATGCGAATTTGCTGCAGGGATATGTATGGAAGCTTCTGTCCCTAAACACAGAAGATGGATACCCGTAGGAATGGATATCGCCTACATCAAAATGGGAAAGACTGACCTAACTGCCACCTGTGATTTAGGAGAGGTTAACTGGGATGAGGTAGACAAGGTAGATTGTCCGGTGGTGGTAAAAGACAGGAATGATGTAACCGTGGTAGAAGCCACCATAGAGATGAAGGTGTCAGATAAGCCCAAAAAGAACTAAGCCCAAACAAACTGAACCAACATGAAAAAGCTAAACCTCAGGGAAGTCATTGAATGGACTTGCAGACTGTACGTCTTTGTGTTTCTCAACTTCTATGGATTAGCTAAACTGATAGGTGGGCAGTTTTATACGCCTGACCGTATGCCGGAAGAGGTAGCTTTAATGCCTCTGGCAGAAGCGCCCAACTTTGAGTTGGCATGGACCTTTATGGGACGCTCCTTCGGTTACATGACCTTTATCGCCCTTTCCGAAATCATAGGTGCCTGGCTCTTACTTTTTAACAGAACCAAGCTATTAGGTGCCAGTATGCTACTCATCGTTCTCATGAACGTCATTGTCTTTGATATTTTCTTCCTGGATAAGTATGGCGCACTGGGAAGTGCTACCATTTATTTTCTTCTCTTATCTGTAGTTCTCTACCTCAATAAGAACCAAATAGTGGAAGCTTTCAATAGTCTCACCCGACCTTCAGAAAACACCGCTTCTCTGAAAGAAAAAGCACTCATATTTGGAGCTGCTATCCTACTCATGGCCATCATATTCGGCATTGACCAGACCATTGTGAACCTTCTGGGACATGGTAAAGGTTAGGCCCTATCGCCCAATAGCACTTCAGCCATATTTCCTTTAGCCTGAATAGTCAGGTACAGTAAATAGGGAGCAAAAAACATGATTCCGAAAACAGCTGCTATCAATGCCAGGATGAAACCCTTAGCAGTGAAGCTATTCCTCCAGCTAACCCAAATAGCAGATAACAACAGATAGCAGGAAAAGTCAAAATTAAACTGTCCTGCCCAGCTTAAGGAAAGAATATCTCCAAAGAAGGGCGTGAATAAATCCATCCCATCCCGAGAAATCACGATGAGGGTGTACACTACGATCCCAATAAACTGGATAACTAATACGCCTTTAAATGCAGTCTTCATATCTCTTTCTTTTTCTCAAAAGTAGAGGGGCAGATCTAAAGGGTATAGACGGTAGCGTACAATCGTCATTAATCAATAATTACTCCATTTCTTACTACATTAGTAAAACCGCTCATATTTTCTTGCTCAATAATGAAATCAGAAGAATTAGCTAAAGTTGTAGTCTACACTATGTTAAAACACGAGCATAAGTGGATTACTGTAAAGGGTATTTCTAGAGAATCCGGTTTTTCGGAGAGGTTAATTTATAAGTTCGTTCAAAAGACTGATCTTCTCA
>JBCBKZ010000691.1:0-3330 GCA_038520955.1 Bacteroidota bacterium
ATCACGTGGTGCACACCACGTGATCCATAGATAGCAGCAGAAGCAGCATCTTTCAGGACTTCTATACTTTCAATGTCATTTGGGTTAACGGTAGCCAGGCTTCCTGAAATAGGATAACCATCCACTACGATTAGGGGATTTGCATCACCTGTAATGGAAGAAGTAGCTCTGATTTGTATTTTGGGGTCTGCACCGGGTGCTCCGTCCTGGTTCTGGATAAGGACACCGGCTAATTTACCTGCTAAGGCATCATCCACACGGTTGGCCTGGATGGCGGCAACTTCCTTACCCGTTACCTGCGCGATGGCGCCCGTGTTGTGCGACTTTTTACGAGAACCATATCCCACCACGAGAACTTCGTCTAATAGTCCGAAATCCTCTTCCATGGTTACATCTATGGTAGAACTGCCTCCTACCGTAATTTCTTGTGTACGATATCCGATATAGCTGAAGACCAGTACATCAGAAGCTTCTGCTTCTATGGAATATTGTCCCTGATCATCAGTAAGCGCACCTGTCGTAGTGCCTTTAACTAGTACAGTTCCACCTTTTAGTCCATTCCCATCGGCATCTGTCATTTTACCGGTGATGGTAGCGGAGGGGCCTGCAAAAGCCCAGGTTGTACTACAGAAGGCTATTATCAACAAGGTATGCTGTATAAGCCTTCTTACGAAGCTAAATTCGAGTAGCATAATAGTAGTTTGTTAGAATTAATTTGATAGTATTTTGTCTGTAAAAAGTGTTTTCACTTTAGACAATAGAACTCCAGGGCGGCCTAGACCACCATTTTCAAAAAGCACCAGAATCAGTTAAACTGTTAAATTGTTAGTTGTCCATCTATGTCAAGACCCATCATTCACGTAGGGAAACACTATAGTCCAGAACATCCTGCAAGTGTTCTTCCATAGCTGCTGCAGACAGCCTGGGTTTTCCATTTACAATGTGCTCCAGAATAAGCTTATGTTCCTCGAGAGCTTTAAAGATGTTTCCATCTTTACATATGTCAAGTTTATTAAAGCTATTGATTATGTCAGGCGTAATGATCAGCATGAGAGACTTAAGCACTGAATTCTTGCTTGCCTCTGCAATGGCTAAATGAAACATCAAGTCCTCTTCAACAGCTAGCTTTCCATCTTCTACTTTCTCTATATAGGCATCTAATGCCTTGCGGATATTTGCAATATCCTCATTTGTTCTTCGCTCAGCCGCTAAATAGGCTGTTTGTTTCTCCAGGATAACCCGGGTTTCTACGAGAGAGGCAAAATCTGAATTCTCCAATTTTAGCACATCAGTAATCAATCCCTCCAAAGCAGTGATACCAATTCCTGCTACCATAGTCCCACTTTGAGGAACAGTTTTTAAAATTCCATAAAATTCAAGTTTCCTGATAGCTTCTCTCACATGACTCCTTCCTACACCTAGTTTTTCAGCAAGTTTCCTTTCAGGAGGCAACTTATCACCAGGTTTCAATTGGCCCGAAGTAATAAGTCCCTTGATCTGATTCATGATGATTTCTATGGGACTTTGAATCCTGATCTCACTGAAATTATTTAACAAATTCGACATAAGAATTAATCAACTGTTTGTTAGCTTTTCTGGGTGCTGGCCTCTGGTTAACTGGTAATTGGTTAACCAATTTGCATAAATATATAGGTTCTCTACATATTTCCCAAAAAAGTGATGAAAATAATCTCTGGGTATTAAGACCTTAGGGTGCTGTGAATGAGAAGAGTTATTAGTTCCTAAAGCCTAAATTATAGTCTGTAGATCGGGACCATAGACTTCCTCCTGCTTTGTATGATAAAGGCATCTTACCTTTCTACCTCCAGCTTTATCCTTTCAGAAAGAACCCTAGGTGGCATACTGTCATAGGTCATCCCAAAGGACAAATGGGTATTCTCCAGAAGGCTATCAGGTAAGCTGAACTGAAAGCTCCCCTCAATTGTATCTGATGCTGGAATAAGGGCAGGAAGATCCCCCTCATTTATAGCCTGAGAATGATAGTACCCATCTTTAGCATCTAAAGCATAGGTAAACTGAACCTCTAAGCTAGAGGCAGCAAGTTTGATCTCATGATCATAGGGATTATAAATCTTCACGGGAATGACCAGTTTTTCTTCATGCCGTACCTTCAATGGGAGGTCTCGAACCTCAGGATACATCTCTACCTTTTGGAAAACTTGTAGGCTATCCACAAAAGTTTGCCGAAACGTCTTTCCATTTCCAAAAGAGGTTTTTACACACTGCCTACACTCTCCTAATAGCAAGGTACGCTTGTTGTGAAAGTCCTTTTCCCCATCTCTTAGGTCAAACTGGTTCCTTCTATAAGTAATCGTAGTAAAAGTAGAGATGGGCTTTCTGGTGTAAAAGGCATATAGGGAAGCAGACCTGTAGGAATTCTCCATCAATATGGGGTTACCTTCAGCATATGCTGCTAAGTCATCTACCCAGACTTTGTTTAAAAACGGATTAGCCTTAATAGGAAGCTTGATAAAGATCAGTACCCGAATGATCAGCACAAGAGAAAAAGTAACCAAGGCTGCCCTTTTTAGCCAAAGATCAAATTTCGAATGCTTACCCGCATAATGATACATGAGAAAAGACAAAGGGAAGCAGACGGCTATGGTCCACTGAGGTTCCACATGTCCCTTAAAGCTCATGAGAAAGAAAAACAGAATGAACCCTATCACCAGAAATAAGCTAGTCCTAAAAAAGGCTTCTTTATTCTTCCACTTAAATACAGCTATGACAGCCAGAGGAAAGATAAAGGGGCCGAAGTTAATCACCTGATTCAGGAAATAATTTAAGGTGTATTTGAGTTCATACACATCATCTCTACCTACCAGATGGTATCTGAATGAAGGAAAATCGTTTGCGTACTGCCAGTACAGATGGGGAAAGAATAGTACGAAACCGAAGATGCCTGCCAGATAGAAGTTTCTTTGGGTAAAGAGCTTCAGATTAGAAAGCACCGTAAACCCTATGACCAATACGCCATGGTACTTGCTGTATAGTAGTAAAGCCATGCTGACACCCCAAAGGAGGGCTAACCCTACACTTTTAGGTGAGACCAGGAAACGTTTGTACAGATACAAAAAGATAGCTGTGAACAGTAGCAGAGGCCCATCAGGAGTGGCCACGAATCCATATACCTGCAATGTGGGAAAGGAAACCAGTAGGGCTGTAAAGGTCAGGAAGGCTTTTCGGGAAGTAGGTTTATCCAGCATGAGCCACAAAAAGTAGATATACCCTAGTTGGCAAAAGACAATTCCCAGTCGAACGCCAAGCTCCGAGTCTATGATAGAAGTCCCCAATTTTACCAGAACGGAA
>JBCBKZ010000692.1:0-3322 GCA_038520955.1 Bacteroidota bacterium
TCTGGTAAGCGGCACTAAAGATAGGACAAGCATTATCTTTTCCTCCACCTATGAAAGCAGGCATTCCATTTACCAACATACCCATGACTAACTCAGCTCTTGGATTCATCGCATTTAGCTCCTGTGCTTTTTTTACCTCTCTTTTTACCTTTCCTGTGTAAGTCATCCCTCGGGCTGCGGAAGCCACTATTCTAGCCAGATAAATGTAAGCCTGTAGTGCATGGATTTCTGAATGTTCTCCCTGAATTGCCTGAGCTTTATCTAACCATTCCTGTGCTTTATCAAGTAAAGCGTCTTTTCTGTCTCCACCTTCTGTTTGTAAGCTGGATTGGGTATATCCATAGGCTGCGTAATAGGCGGGTAACCATTGTCCAGACTCTGCTGTGGCTATTCTTTCGAATTTGTTCAGAGCAGTAGCTTGATCTGTTTCCATGGTAGCAATGGCTTCTTTCATGGCCTTTTGGTACTTGGCATTTTGACCTATTGCGAAACTGATGGTAAGACTAAGGGCGATTGATAATAGAGTTTTCATAATAGTATCTGCTTAACTGTTAAAAAATTGAATCATTGGTTTGAGAGATGGATAAGAACAAGCCCACGAAGAAAAATCTTGGAGCTGGGAGGCCAATAGGCTGTGAGGCGAAGTGGCCGGTATCATCTGGTACATCAGTAAATCTGTACCCGTATATCTGATTGTTCCCGAGGATATTGCTTACGGAAACATGGATAACCGTGAAGTGATTGAATAACTGAGTTAAGTAACTCGCATTTACACTGAAAGTATGATTGGCAGGTGTTCTTCCGGTAAGGAAGCCGGGCTCATTGGGATCATGATAAGGTCTAGCACTATTCACATGATAGGATAGTCCCAACTGTGTATCCCAATCGTTGAGAAAGTACTTCCCTATAACAGAGACGTTGTGTTTAGAAGCAAAGGCTGGGATAGCACTTTCTGGAAAATCTCTGTACTTACGCTCTGTATCCAGGAAAGAATAAGAAACCCAGTACTCAGCATTCTTGATAGTCTTTCTATCTCTCCAGAATACATCTACTCCACGTGCATAGCCTGAACCACCATTACTAAATCTTTCAGGGTTATACTGATCTTCTCTGTCGAAGAGAACCAGATCCTGGTAATTTTTGTAGTACCCCTCCACCCTGAAGATTCGGTCATTTTTCTGCCACTGGTAGTTTAGGATAAAGTGCTCTGCCTGCTCAAATCCCAAGTCAGGTTGTATTCTAAGCCAGTCGGCGAAGGGAGTCTGGAAATACTTACCATAAGCTATAGAAACCTGTGCATTAGCATGTGCCCTGATAGCGGCAGAAACTCTGGGGGCAAAGGCTACCTCATTGATGAGGGCATCCTGCTCCATTCTTACCCCTGCCCTCAAGGCTAGCCCTTTGCTAGGCTTCCATTGACTTTCTGTAAAGGCAGCAGAGCGGAATCCTTCTCTGGAGAATGGAAAGCTTTGCTGTATATCATTTATGAGTGTGTCTTGCAAAGAAACGTATCCGCCTTCCAGGCCCCACTTAAGGGTTAAGTCTGAAGAGAAGTGATGTTGGGATACCACTTTTACTTGTCCATACTTTCTGTCGTTGCGTATTTGACCCTGTGGTGCTGCGAGTTCCTCTTTATTATGTGTGTACATGACACCTCCGTACACTAGCTAGGTATCATTGATGAGCTTATTGAAGGAACCATTGGCGTATACATTGGCGTTTTTAGCTGTAAAATTAGAGGTGGATTCCGGGTTGAGAATATCCTGAAAACCCGCACGGACATCTGAGAAGGCATAGCTTACAAAGCCCTTATAACTTTCTCCAGCTTTTGGTTCAGCTCTCGCAAAGAGATAGCCTCCATAGGATAAAGGATCTTTCTGAAAGTCTATGGATTGAGAAACCAGAGAATGATAGGGGGCCAGACTTGTCAGGTTTACACTCCCAGAAAGGGCTACTTTTTTCCATCTCTGGGTATGACTAAGTTCTGTCCCCACACTCATGAGAGAAATGCCTGTTCTGTTCTCTTCTGGTAATCCGTCAGTTTCTAAAATGAGGGCAGAAGATAAGGCTTGTCCATATTCCGCTGAGTAGCCACCTGAACTAAACAAGGTACCAGAGAATAGGAAGGGAGAGAATCTTCCTCTGGCAGGTAGGTTAGGTACCTGCGAAGAATAAAATGCGGGGATAGGCATACCATCCATAAATGTCTGACTTTCATAAGCATCTCCTCCTCTCACAAAGAGCTGTCCGGCCTCTCCTACGCTTTGGGTTCCGGGAAGGGTGTTTATGGCGGAAGGAATATCTGCCAAGGCACCTGCAGTAGTAACTACATCCAGCCTGCTTAAGGCCACTCCCCGCTTTTTATCACTAGCTTCAAATGTTCCAGCCGTAATTTCCACGGCTTCCAGTGCAGAAGAAGAAGGCTTAAGTTTAGGAGAAAGCACAATATCCTCTTCCGCCAGTATCAAAGGAATGAGCGTTTTTTCAAAACCCAGATAGCTTATGACTAGCTGTGAATTGCCTTTCTCATAGGTAGTAAAGCTAAACTGACCTTCACTATCTGTGGATGCGCCATCATAGGTTCCTTCCAGGTATACATTGGCTCCTATGAGAGGATCACCTGAACCCGTAATGGTACATGAGATCTTTATCTGTGCAGATAAAGTATGAGTGATGATAAGTGCGAAAATGGAGATTCGGATCAGTAGCATAATCTTGTGCTTTGATCCTAAATAGCCTAATCAAGAAGGGAAAGGCCATCTGAACTAACTGAATGTACCGGGAAATAGGATGAAACGACTCGGAAAGGGAGCTAAATTTTCCCTATCCCATGATTAAACGTATGATAATGGGGATGGCCAGAAAGATTCCCCAATACCAGTGGAGCTTTTCTCTCTCCTTTTGTACTTCCTCTTTCTCACTTTCGTATTGCTCGTTAAATTGAGAGGAGGCCTCAAAATCTTCTACGGTATAAGGCTCCAGCTCTAACAGTATGGAAGCTTCTTCAAAATCACCTTCCAGGATCTCCATAAAGATCCAGTCCTGGGGTTCAGGCTTAATGAATAAGACGGCATCATGGTCATAGAAAACCAATTTGCAGCTAACTCCACTGGCTTTTAGTATCTCAGCTTCAGAGTTAGCTACCCGAATATCAACGTAGCTTCCGATCGTTATCCAACGTTCCTCCATAAAGGTGCAAATGAAATGTAGAAAAAATCGGTATCAGGAGCGAAGTGTGTAGTACCAAATTATACGAAAAATTTCCAGGAAAGTGTTCTCCTTCCGGTATAAAGGGCGAAGATTTCTCCCTCTTAGAAATGGC
>JBCBKZ010000693.1:0-3321 GCA_038520955.1 Bacteroidota bacterium
CTCAAATTAGTATAACCTAATTTGAGGGTGGATACGGACGGAATCTTTACTAATCCTTCGGCGGAAACCACCAAACACTACCATGCCATTATTTATAATTTGAGTGTGGTGAAAATCCTAAGTCCCAACTGGCGACTGCTCGTCAATCTAAGCCCGACATTGGCTTCAGACTTTAACGAATCTTTAAATGGGAGCGACTTTTTATTTCAAGCTAGTGGACTTGCGATGAATACAAAAAATAAAAAATTTAAGTATGGATTTGGGTTGGCATACACGACTCGCTTCGGACGGCAAATACTTATTCCTACTGGAGTTATTAAATACAATACCCAAAAGATGGAACTGGATGTCGCGCTGCCAAATAAGCTCTCGCTATTATTTAATACCCATAAGACCTTTAATTTTGGGTTGGAAGCTGCACTGGACGGTGGCTTATTTAATAATAGTAGTGAGAGCCAAATTGTCAACGACCTCATTGATAAAGCAGGTTATAGTCGCGTAAATGTAGGCCCCACTATATCATTGAAGGTAAAAGACGCCATGAAGATATACCTGGTAGGAGGGATGGCAGTCGGCAGAAGATTAGAATTTATTGATGCAGCAGGAGAAACACTTGATAGGACACCTGAGAATGGCCCCTTTGTTAAGGTAGGGGTTTCTATTAATCCTAAGGGAAAAATTTCGGGTGGATTTTGAGGTAAGGTAGAAAGATTGATAAGGAATTTGTGTATGGACACCTTAGCGTGAGGGAATACCCACGCTAAGGCGCCATGCACAAAACTCTCTATAACTCAGCAGCTAAATGACTAGCTTCTTTGATGGCCTTCTTGGCATCCAGTTTTGCTGCTATATTTGCACCTCCAATTAGGTGAACACTCTTTCCGGCAGTTTGAAGCTCTTCGTACATATCGCGCAGGGGTTCCTGACCTGCACATACCACAACATTATCTACCTGAATGACCTGTGGTTCTCCTCCCACCTCAATATGAAGCCCCATATCATCTATCTTCTTGTACTCCACTAGAGCCAGCATTTTCACATCCTTCATATTTAAGCTGGCACGGTGAATCCAACCGGTAGTTTTGCCCAGGTTTTTACCATGCTTCCCTTTGGATCTTTTCAAGAGATAAATTTCACGAGGAGAGGGGAGAGGTTTAGGGCCTTCTGCTAAAGATCCTCCTCTATTGTAGTCCATGTCTACGCCCCATTCTTGCATGTAAGCGGGTACACTTAGCGTGGGTACTTCGTGGGCCATGTCATGCGCCAGATACTCAGCCATATCAAAGCCTATTCCTCCAGCACCCATGATAGCCACTCTTTTCCCTACGGGCTTTTTGCGGTAAAGTACGTCAGCATAGTCCAGCACACTAGGATGGTCAATACCATCTACCTCTACCTTTCTGGGGGTTACTCCTGTAGCGAGTACGATTTCATCAAAGTCTCCCTCCAATAGCTCCTGAGTAGTTACTCTATGGTTCAGTTTCACATCTACGCCATGCTTTTTCAGCATAACACCATAGTAGCGAATGGTTTGGGCGTATTCTTCTTTTCCGGGTATTACCTTGGCCATATTAAACTGGCCGCCAATTTCCCCTTCCGCTTCAAATAGCGTCACCTTATGGCCTCTTTTGGCGGAGGTGGTTGCCATTTCCAGTCCTGCCGGACCTGCACCAATCACCGCTATCTTTTTAGCTGTCTCTACCGGGAGGTGATTGAGTTCCGTTTCATGACAAGCTCTGGGGTTCACTATACATGAACATACCTGCATAGAAAAAGTATGATCCAGACAAGCTTGATTACAAGCTATACAGGTATTAATTTCTTCTGCTCTATCTTCCAGCGCTTTCAGAACCAGGTCAGCATCTGCCAGAAAAGGTCTGGCCATAGATACCATATCCGCGCACCCATCTGCTAGTACATCTTCAGCTACATCAGGCATATTAATCCTGTTAGTTGTAATGAGAGGAATGTTTACCTCTCCCATCATTCTTTTGGTTACCCAGGCAAATCCAGCCTTAGGTACTATGGTGCCTATGGTAGGTACGCGGGCTTCATGCCATCCTATTCCCGTATTGATGATGGTGGCACCAGCTTTTTCTATTTCCTTAGCTAGTTGGACTACTTCCTCCCATGTACTTCCTCCTTCTACCAGGTCCAACATAGACAAACGGTAGATGATGATGAAGTTTTCTCCTACGGCCTCACGTGTTCTTCTCACTATTTCTATGGGGAACTGCATTCTGTTCTCATAGGCGCCTCCCCACTTATCTGTTCTTCTATTGACCTTAGTTACCAAAAACTGGTTGATCAGGTAGCCTTCTGACCCCATGATTTCTACTCCATCATAGTTGGCATGTTGAGCCATTTTGGCACAATGCACATAATCTTCTATGGTCTTTTCTACTTCTTCCGTACTAAGCCCACGAGACGGGAAAGGTGAAATAGGTGCTTTAGTATCACTGGCAGATACATTATGCTTGGAATACCCATATCTCCCTACATGGAGGATCTGCATACAGATTTTCCCCCCTTCTTTATGGACAGCTTCTGTGACTATCTTATGCTTTTCAGCTTCAGCTTCATTATCCAGTGGATGTCCTAGTGGGATGGCCATCCCTTCTTTGTTAGGGGCTACCCCGCCAGTTACGATGAGTCCTACTTGTCCTCTGGCTCTTTCAGCATAAAAGGCTGCCAATCTGGGTATACCTCCGTCTATGTCCTCCAGCATGGTATGCATGGAGCCCATAAGAACTCTGTTTTTTAAGGTAGTAAATCCAAGGTCAAGCGGTTCGAGTAGTTTGGGGTACTTAGTAGTCTTAGACATGAGTGAGAATTAGGAAATTAATAGTGAGTAGGTACGCAAGTATATGCGATAATTTCCCTTGATAAGTATGAGGTAGGTAACGTAATGTGTCTACTATGACCCAATTTACCAAAAGAATAGGAAGTGTCTAGCATCATTTTGTGAAAACATCAGACTATCCCTTAACTTTTTGTGATGGAAGTAGGTCATGTAAAATTCTTGCCACCTAAAGATCCTTTCTTAAGAAAGTACATAAAGGGCTATTATGTTCATACCTGTCCAGATATTGACTTCCATGGGAAAGTGACCTTCTACCAAAATATCACCACCACCATCAGCATTTATAAAGATTCTGTTGTCAGTGGTGCGGGCAGGTATAGAACCCAAACTTATCAGGAAAATGCTGGCTATTTATCTATTCTGGCTGGGAAGGTAGACAGGTATCAGGAAGTAACGTTCATAGGGCCCCTGGATAGACTTGCCATCGTGTTTTATCCCACAGGTATCAATCATTTTAT
>JBCBKZ010000694.1:0-3309 GCA_038520955.1 Bacteroidota bacterium
GAAGCAATCAAGGGAGGAGAATTCCTCATCAGAGAAACCCCAGCCCAGGATGTATTCATCCCAGAAGAGTTCACGGAAGAACAAAGAATGATGGCCGACGCCTGTCAGTCTTTCATAGAGTCAGAGATCTATCCTAACATGGAGAGAATTGACAAAATGGAAGAGGGACTGATGGAGTCTATGGTAGAAAAAGCAGGAGAGCTGGGAATCTTAGGTGTTACTGTACCAGAAGAATATGGTGGACTGGGAATGAGTTTCAACACTTCTATGTTGATGGCTGATGTGCTAGGATCTTCCGGATCTTTCTCCACAGCTTACGGTGCGCATACCGGAATTGGGACACTTCCTATCCAGTACTACGGAAATGAAGCACAGAAAGAAAGATACCTACCTAAGCTGGGATCTGGAGAATGGAAAGCATGCTACTGTCTGACTGAGCCTGATTCCGGTTCAGATGCTAATTCCGGAAAAACAAAAGCTGTACTGAATGAAGCTGGAACGCATTACCACATTACCGGACAGAAAATGTGGATCTCCAATGCCGGATTTGCTGATGTATTCATTGTCTTTGCCAGAATAGAGAATGACAGAAACCTGACAGCTTTCATCCTTGAGAAAGACTTTGAAGGACTAACATTAGGAGAAGAAGAGCAGAAACTGGGTATCAAAGGATCTTCTACTCGTCAGGTATTCTTTAATGAAGTACCTGTACCTGTAGAGAATATGCTTTCTACCAGAGGTAACGGATTTAAGATTGCAGTAAACGTATTGAATATTGGAAGAATCAAGTTAGGAGCAGGAGTGATTGGAGGGTGTAAACAAGTCGCGGAACTATCCACAAATTACGCAAAAGAGAGAAAGCAGTTTAAGCAGCCTATCGCCAACTTTGGTGCTATCAAGCACAAACTGGCTGAAATGGCTATTCAGACATTTGCTACTGAGTCAGCTTCTTATCGTGCAGGCCAGGATATTGAGAATAAGATATTCAGCTTGATGGATGAGGGTATGTCTAAGGAGGATGCAGTACTGAAAGGAGTAGAGGAGTTTGCCATAGAGTGTGCCATCATGAAGATCCACGGATCTGAGGTGCTTGACTACATCGTAGATGAAGGTGTTCAGGTTTACGGAGGAATGGGATTCTCTGCTGATGCGCCTATGGAAAGAGCCTACAGAGATGCGCGTATCGCGAAAATCTATGAAGGTACTAATGAGATCAACCGCATGCTCTTAGTAGGTATGATTCTTAAAAGAGCTATGAAGGGAGATCTGAATGTACTGTCAGCAGCTCAGGACGTAGCCAAAGAATTGATGTCTATGCCTGACATGTCAGAGTCAGATGGAAGTCTTTTCTGGGAAGAGAAGAAAGCATTGAAAAACCTTAAGAAAGCTATTCTGTTAGTTGCTGGTAAAGCGGCACAGGATCTTGGATTGGGATTGAATGAAGAGCAGGAGACCTTGATGAGCATAGCAGATATGATTATTGAAGTGTATGCTGCTGAGTCTACCATCTTGAGGGCTGAAAAGCTGGTTTCTCAAAGAGGAGAAGAAGCGGTGAAGCCTCAAGTCCAGATGGCTCAGGTGTATCTTTACAATGCGATCGATAAGACTGCTTCTGCAGGAAGGGAGGCCATACTTTCCTTCGCTAAGGAAGACGAAATAAATATGCTGTTGATGGGGCTTAAGCGTTACACTAAGCCTTTCATCATCAACACGAAATTACTTAGAAGAGAGATTGCCAATTACATGATCTCTAAGGACAAGTATCCCTTCTAGTAAGAATTTTTTCCCTTGATAATTATGAGAGCACCATTCCTCTAGCAGGATGGTGCTTTTTTTATGACCCCACCTTCTCTTTTTCCTTTTCTCTCTTGATTGTGTAGGGATCCTCCGTCAGGAGTGTGTTCAACATGAGTTTGTGAACATTCTCCTTTAAGGTGTCAGCGTCTCCGGCAGACATCCCCACAGTACTAATAGGCTCCATGATTTTGAAGGTCAGGGTTCCCGGTTTAGCACGAAAAGAGTCAACCGGCTGAAGCTCTCTATGTCCGAGGATAACTACAGGTAGTATGGGTTTCTGGGTCCTTACTGCCAGTTTAAAGCCTCCATCATAAAAGTCCTTTAAGGGCTTATCTGTACGATTACGGGTGCCCTCAGGAAAAATCAGGACTGAGATACCTCTGTTTATATGCGCCACCATCCGTTCAAAACTGGCCTTCCTACTTTCCTTACTCTTCCTGGATACAGGGATAGAGGTAAGACTGAGGAGCTGACCCATAAAAGGGATCTTCATTAATTCTTTCTTAACCAGAGGCTTAAAAGGATGGAGAATGCAGGAAGCAGCAGCCGGAATATCCAGTAAGTTGTTATGCGTTAGGATAATAACATAGGATTCCTTTTTGTCAATATAGTCATGACCTTCTATTTTCATCCAAATACCTGTCAGTATACTCCATATCTTAAACCAGACCCGATTGATATAAAAAATACTGAGCATTCTTTTCTGCTCTGGGAGGAAAAGGAGAAAGATATATATCAAAAGAATGAGGGGCATAAAGATGAAAAAACACAGCACTGCATACAGGCCGTAGAGTTGGTGTAAGATGTTTAGAATGAATTTCATTATATCTGCGTTGAAGGCTAACCAGAACGGAATATTATAGAAAAGATAGCAGGACTCAAAAGATCATTCGACTGCCAACAAAATCAATCCGAAAAAAATCTTACGACAACTTTACTTATAGCACGAGATTTGCATAAAATTTTTTGAGAATGGAGATAAAGAGAAGGGATTTTTTTCTGGGGTGTGGATTCTGCTTTCCACCTTCTATTTCAGGCTGTTAAATTCTCCTGAAGAATGATCCTTACAAAAAGCCACTCTTTTTACTAAGCCATTCCTATCCCTATTGTCCGATTGTATTCTAAAAATCTAGTCGAGAATCAGTTGTTTGACTGATAATTATTACATGCCTCTAATCTATTGTTGCAGAGGCGTATATGAAGTTTTTTTCATTGTTAGATTTTGGAATTTTACCGTTCCTCATTGTCTGAAGTATTGAAGTAAATTGAGTTATCAAAGTCGGATAACACCTATGTTTAGTCTGCTAAAGAAAACAGAATCTCAAGCACCTTTCTCGCTAAAGCCATCTATTGTCCTTGAGCCACATGTGGACAGTTTCACCTTCCTGGCCAATGATAAGACCAGGTTCATTTTCCCTTTTCAGGTAATAACTATATTTCTGGCATTCTTTTCAGTTCTGGCACTTTACCTCTGGGTTTCTATGGATAATCTGTCCATTATCCGTATGGTAG
>JBCBKZ010000695.1:0-3308 GCA_038520955.1 Bacteroidota bacterium
TCCAAAAAGAGCTATCTGCAAAGTCGCTTAAGCAGTCAGCTACGGACTATACTGAGAGTCCCAGAGCTGGAGAAAAAACACTCACTACCGGAGCGGTAACCATCTCTAAAATCGGAGAAGCTTCAAATGCCTACACCTTTGTAGCCGCTGATAATCATCAGCTGAGTACATTGGGAGAAAATGTGGGTTTCATCTACCGTCAGAACATTAATGACTGTGGAGGCGAAAATGGTCTTTACAGATATTCTATTTCTGCTGATGGGGGTCAAAGCTGGGATTTGGCTGAGGCTTCCTCTTCTGCTAATGGATGTTTTGGGTACGGACCCTTAAATCCAGATTTCGAAAGAGCTTCCCGTTACCCTAATTTCACTTTCTTTGAAGGAGCTAATGACGAAGTGAATATAGCTTACGTTGGACCAGTATTGGCTACCAACAACCAGGGCTGGAACGGGCATGTGCTTGGGGTAGCTCAAGGAACTGCTGGAAGCTCGGCGGTAACTCAGGAAGAGTATAGATACCAGGACGGTGGGCAGTACCTGCCCTATTCTCTGGTAGAAAGAGTTCCTGGTGAATTCTGGTATGTAGCGCGTGGTTCTACTGATGGAACGGTAGATGGACTTACTGATGGTATTGTCATCAACAAGGGTACGTACAACTCTATGAATGGAAGCATCACCTGGTCAGTAGTAACTACGCTGACACCTGACTTCTTCCTGAACTTTGATGGACAGGCCAGATTTACTACCCCTAACATTGCCTTTAGCCCTGATGGTGCTACTGGATATGTGGGATTCCTGGGAGACCTGGTAGGTGGACAAGACACAGTTTATTCTCCTATTTTCATTGAGTCTACTGACGGTGGAAATACCTGGGAGGCTCCTTACGAGTTTGACATGGGAGAATTTCCTGAGTTATCGGATTCTCTTCAGTCATCTCTCTTCATAGACAACGCCACTGGAGACACCCTGCCTGCAGGTACAGGGAAAGCTACTACCGGATTTAACACTGACCTGGTAGTAGACAAGAATGGTAATCCTCACTTGATAGCTGTAGTGGGAAATGCTGCGGCTAATCCATTACTTGGAGGAGGAGACGGTACATCCAGTTATTCTATTTCTTCCGGAATCATTCTGTATACTTACGATTTTACCAGAGATAATCTGGGAGAATGGAATATGCTGTATTTAGGTAACCAGTTCTCCTTCCGTGGGGAATTTGGTGATCCTAACAACTCTGATGATGCAGCCCTTCTTGAGGGAGTAGACCCATGGGTTCAGGTGTCAAGATCGCAGGATGGAAGTGCCATCTTCTATTCATGGACAGATACAGATACCAGCTTAAGTGGTTCCACAGATAATATAGCGCCTAACCTGATAGGGAGAGCCTTTGACCTGGATACGTATAAAGTGTCTCCATATACTAACTGGACACAGGGAGACGCTACCTGGGATGGATTTATCCTGATGCCTAAGGTTTCTCCAATCGCAGTAGATGCTGAAGATGGGTATACAGTACCTACTGTGTTCATGGACCTGGATGGAAACAATGCCTTAACACCAGTTTCTTTCTGGTATGTTTCAGATGTGAATTATGCCACGGCTGACTTTATTGAAGAGCCAGGCTTTTTCTACAACTGTGCACAGAATCCTTTTATAACAGATGTAGACATAGTAGAGCCTGCTTGTGGAGCCGCTGACGGATCTATCACCGTTACTTCTTCAGGTGGACTGGGATCTTTCTCTTTTGCCTGGGATGCTAATGCAGGACTAGCTAATACTTCTACTGTTTCTGATCTGGCTGCTGGTGTATATACCGTGATGCTGGAAGACTCAGTAGGATGTACAGAGAGCATTACTGTTACCCTGGCCAACCAGGATGCCCCAACGATAGCTATTGAATCTGAGAACATCTCTAATATCACCTGTGCTGGTGAAGGAGATGGTGTTGCTGCAGCCACGGTTAGTGGAGGAACAGCTCCATTCTCTTATGAGTGGTCAAATGGTGAATCAGACTCTGTTGCTATTGCCCTACCAGCTGGTATCACTGAGCTGAAAGTTACTGATGCTAATAACTGTGCGACATTTGCTACAGCTATTATCGTTGAGCCAGATACCATTTCTGTATCTGCCCAGACGGCTAGTGTAAGCTGTAATGGTTTTGGTGATGGAAATATCAACCTAACCAGTAGTGGTGGTACAGGCGTACTGTCTTACCTATGGAGCACAGGAGCTGTAACTGCTGACCTGGATAGTCTGGCTGGTGGTATGTATACCGTAACCGTTACAGATGAAAACAACTGTACTGCTGACGGAACCTTCAATGTAGCCGAGCCATCTGCCTTAGTAGCCAGAGTTTCTTCTACGCCTAATGCAAATGCTGCTGAGCCATTTACCGGAACAGCTACCATCACTGCAGAACCTGGTTCAGGTACTGCTCCTTACACCTATCTGTGGAGTGATGGAAGTACACAGTCATTCAACTTTGGGCTTTGTGGCGCTACTTATTTCGCCACCATCACAGATGCGAATGGTTGTTCCGTTGAAGATTCAGTGGTTGTAGAAGGGGTTGCCTGTGTAACGACTTCTCTGGAAGACGAATTGTCTGCTGGAATTAGCGTGTGGGAAGTCTTCCCTAACCCTTCTTCCTCCAAGATCAATCTTTCCGTCAGCCTGGAGTCTGCTGGAAACTTACAGCTAAGTCTGGTAGACGTTCAAGGTAGAACCCTACGCCAGGTACATGTAGAGAACACGCGTTCTTTCAATGAAAGCTGGAACCTGGAAAGAATGACTCCAGGAATGTATTTCATTCGAATAGAAACCGATAAAGGAACTGCAAGCAGAACGCTTCTGGTTCAATAAGGATAGTGTTAAACAACATTAACAAGCGGCATTTCCATCAGGAGATGCCGCTTGTTTTTTTGTGAGAATAGAATTAGGAATTTTTGGATTCAACCACTGAGTGAGATGATCTTTTTTTGAGGGAAATCATTGGTATGAAGACTTTGTCTTTGAAGTTGAATTCAAAGACTACCCTTTTAATATTTTCTTGTAACTCTGAGGGCAGGGGTGAACGAACGCGGGGAGGATGGCTAGTGTGTAGGCCTTGGTTTGTTCGTTCTTGTTTTTTGCTTCGTTTTCAACAAGGAAAATGAAGAAGAAGGCTTGATAGGGGAACCCTTTACACATTTTCCAATAGCCGATATATCTAAAAAAAAGCTTTTACCTAGGCTTCGTTGCCTTCCGCAGGACTTCTTTTTGGCAGTCGCCCCAAAAAGAAGAAAAAACGCTTTGTCCCTCCAATGCAATGCT
>JBCBKZ010000696.1:0-3308 GCA_038520955.1 Bacteroidota bacterium
TGGCTGGTAGCAGAGGACCTGGGGCCTTACATTCCACCTTTTGGGGATTCTACGGTGGCTACACCTAATCTGAGTCGTCTGGCTGCAGAAGGGGTACGATATACCCACTTTTTCTCCCCTTCAGGTGTATGTGCGCCCAGTAGAGCTGCCATTTCTACAGGCATGTACCCTTCTCACATAGGGGCACACCATATGAGAACCTCTGGAGGAGGAAAGTCCCACCCTGAAAATCTGGTACGCTATGAAGCTGTACCCCCACCCGAGGTGAGAATGCATGCAGAGATCATGCGTAAGGCAGGTTATTACTGCTCAAATAATTCAAAAGAGGATTACCAGTATAAAAAAACAGTTACAGCTTGGGATGAAAGTAGCCGGGATGCGCATTGGAGAAATCGCAAGTCGGGACAACCGTTCTTCTCCATTTTTAATTTTGGCATTACCCATGAGTCCCAAATCTGGGCCAGAATGCAGGACTCATTATGGGTTCCCAGAGATATGGAAGTAAATGTACCTCCCTATTTGCCTGATAATGAAGTGGGCCAGCAGGATGTTAGACAGATGTACTCCAACATTAAGCGAATGGATGCACAGGTAGGTGAAATCCTGGCTCAATTAGAGGAAGATGGTCTACTAGAAAATACCATCATCTTCTGGTATGCTGACCATGGAGGCCCTTTACCCAGGATGAAGCGTATGCTCTATGATTCCGGGATAAGGGTACCTATGATCGTTAGGTTTCCTGAAAAGATGTTCGCAGGACAGGTAGATGACCGCTTAACCAACTTCATAGATCTATTGCCCACCATTATGTCCTTATCAGGTCAGGAGCCACCTACGTACTTGGATGGGAGGGCATTTCTGGGAAAATACACTGCAGAGGACCGTCAGTACCTTCACGCGGCAGCAGACAGATTTGATGGGGTTTATGATATGATCAGGGCTGTCAGAGACGATCGCTATAAATACCTGAAGAATTTTCAGCCTGAAAAAAGCTATTATTTACCCGTAAAGTACAGGGAACAAATGCCGGTTATGCAAGAACTCTTAAGAATGAGAGAAGCAGGGGAACTCAATGAAAATCAGGCCCTTTGGTTTGGCGAGACTAAGGTAGAGGAAGAGTTATTTGATACGGAGAATGACCCACATGAGCTTCACAATTTAGCAGGAGATCCCGCCTATCAGGATAAACTGGCGGAACTGAGGGCTGAATGTGAACGCTGGATGGCGGAGATAGATGATAAGGGCTTAATGGAAGAAGAAGACTTCATTCAAACTATCTGGCCTGACTTTAAGCAACCAGCTACCATGGAACCAGAATTTTCCTCTGAAGATGGAATGATTTCCCTTAGCAGTGTTACAGAAGGTGCTTCCCTTGGATATCAGATGTTAGGAGTTTCTGATACCTTGGTAAAAAGATGGGAGGTGTATACAGGCCCTGTTAGTATTCCTGAAGGTAAGCAGATGGTAGCCATTGCACACAGGATAGGATATAGTCCCAGTGAGGTAAAAACTTATGTGCCTTAGTAAAAACTATAAATATGTTTAGCCGGAAAACTTGCAGTTTTCAGAATTAGTTACCGATCTTAGCCTCGAACAATACACAAACGCATGAAGGCTAAACTTACTGCGCTAAGCAGCTATGCCCCTGAAAAAGTGGTCACCAATGTAGACATGGAGGCCATGGTTGAAACCTCTGACGAATGGATCGTCAAACGTACCGGGATCAAAGAAAGAAGGTACGCTAAAGAGGATGAGTATGTGGTAGATATCTGCCATCAAGCTGCCCTAAGAATGAAAGAGCAGCACAATCTAGACTATACAGATGTAGATTTCATTCTCGTAGCTACTGTCACAGGAGGGATGTCCATGCCCTCTGTAGCAAGCCAATTACAGCACTCATTAGGAATAGAAAGAACAGGAAGCCTGGATATAGGTGCTGCCTGTGCTGGCTTTGTCTATGCGCTGATTACGGCTAAAGGACTGATCGCAACAGGTGATTATAAAAAAGTCCTGGTCTTTGGGGCTGAAACCATTTCCAAAGTATTGGATTTCTCGGATAGAACTACCTGCATCCTCTTTGGAGATGGCGCTGGAGTAGCTTTGGTGGAGGCTGCAGAAGAAGGGAACATCCTTTCTACTGTAACGGGTACAGAAGGGGAAGGTGGACCAGACCTTTATCTGTCTTCCTGGAACAAAAAAATAAATGGAGCGGAGATTACCGCCAATGCCAAACTCCATCAAACGGGGAAAAAGGTATTCAAGTGGGCAGTATCTACCGCTACCAGAGAGATAAACAGGCTACTGGAAAAGGAAAATATCACCATGGACGAGATTGATTGGTTTGTGCCGCATAGCGCCAATCAACGGATTTTGGATGTCGTATGTGAGAACCTGAACTTCCCTGTTGAAAAGACGCTGGAAAGTTTGTCTTACTACGGAAATACATCTTCAGCTACCATACCTTTGGCCTTGGCAACTGCAGCAGAGAGTGGAAAAATTAAGTCTGGAGATAAGCTGGCCCTCATAGGTTTTGGTGGAGGACTGACATACGCCGGAACTATTTTAGTATGGCCTTAGTCGGTTTGACTGAAGACAGCTGATTCAGGAAAAATCTGTTTCGCTACCGTAGGTTTTAATATGCTGTACTGTCTGGCAAGCATACCAGACAGTTCTATGGTATGTGAATACCTCATGCCTATCTTTTCGAGTACCCGTATGGATGCCAGATTTTGTTCTGCAGCTCTCCCAACGACTTCGGGAAGTTCATAGGCGTTGAACCCTATTTGTAGGCAGGCTTCAGCAGTTTCTGTTGCATATCCCTGATTCCAGTATCTCTGTTTGAATCTGAATCCCAGGTTTGTTTCTTCAGTAGCAGGCTGAAACTTTAGTCCACACCAGCCCAGGAATTCCAGGTCCTCCTTTCGGATGACTGCCCACCTACCGTATCCATATTGATGGTAATGAGAATAGCCCTGGATAAACGCACGAGTTTCTTCTTTAGAAGAGAATGGTCCATCTCCTGTGAACTGAATAACCTTAGGGTTAGCATTTAGCTCAAACAGGTCAAGATCATCTTCCAGCAAAAAAGGGCGTAAAAAAGTACGTTCTGTCTCGAATATTTCCAGTCTTTTCACCATGGGGTGTTTAGCTTTTCCGAACTACAAGGCCTATTTAGTAGTTATGTAACAAATCTAACTTATGTCTTCCGAGCAATATCCTGTGCTTTCTTTAACTGAAGGTAGCCTCAAGTCTTTCTCCATCAAAAGTATGGAACAGATTGAAATGGAAAGGGCTACAGATACAGAATC
>JBCBKZ010000697.1:0-3304 GCA_038520955.1 Bacteroidota bacterium
TTGAAGGCCCTCTAATGGACGGGATGAATATAGTAGGAGACCTGTTTGGAGAAGGGAAAATGTTCCTGCCACAGGTAGTAAAAAGTGCCAGAGTGATGAAAAAGGCGGTGGCTTACTTACTCCCCTTCATGGAGGAAGAAAAAGCTGCCAACGGAGAAAGTAGTGTTAGGAGTGGGGTTGGAAAAGTTCTTATGGCCACTGTGAAAGGAGATGTGCACGACATAGGAAAGAATATCGTTGGTGTGGTCCTCGCCTGTAACAACTTTGAGGTAGTAGACCTGGGCGTGATGGTCCCTATGGATACCATACTGGATAAAGCAGTTGAGGAGAAGGTAGATATCATTGGTCTGAGTGGGCTGATTACTCCTTCTCTGGATGAGATGGTCTACATCGCAGAGGAGATGCAGAAAAGAAATATGAACACCCCTCTCCTGATAGGTGGTGCCACTACTTCACGCATACACACAGCTGTCAAAATAGCCCCTATGTATGAAGGGCCAGTCATTCACGTACTTGACGCTTCCAAGTCTGTTCCTGTAGCTCAGCAGTTGATTCAGGGAGAAGAGGATGATATTCTCACCTATACAGAGAATGTAAGGGAAGAATATGATAAGCTGAGGGAAGGCCACCAACGCAGGCAAAGGGAGAAATCTTACTACAATCTGGAGCAAGCCAGAGCCAATAAATTTGAAGTCGACTGGGATCAGGGACTTCCTACCCCTCCCAATAAGCTGGGCATAAAAGCCTTCAGAAACTACGACTTGGCAGAACTTAGCGAATATATTGACTGGACGCCCTTTTTCTATTCATGGGAATTGAAGGGCCGTTATCCCAAGATCTTTGATGATCCGGTGAAGGGAGAAGAAGCTAAAAAGCTATTTGCGGATGCACAGGCTATGCTGAAGCAGATTATAGAGGAGAAATGGTTAACAGCCCATGCAGTAGTGGGAGTTTTCCCAGCTAACACTGTGAATGAAGATGATATAGAGGTCTACCTGGATGAAAGCCAGGAGGATATCATAGCTAATTTCTACAACCTCAGGCAGCAGGCTGCCAAAAGCGGCGGATCTAATGTGTGCCTGTCAGACTTTCTGGCACCTAAGGAATACGGAATCTGTGATTATATGGGTGGCTTCGCTGTAACGGTAGGGGAGGGCATAGAAACTAAGCTGGAAGATTTTGAAGCTCAACATGATGATTACAGCAGCATTATGCTGAAAGCATTGGCAGATAGACTGGCTGAGGCCTTTGCGGAACTTATGCATAAGAAGGTGAGAAGAGAGATCTGGGGATATGCCGCTGATGAGCAGTTTGAGAATAAGGATCTGATTAAGGAAGCCTATGACGGTATTCGACCTGCTCCCGGCTATCCTGCTAATCCTGATCATACAGAGAAGATCACCCTCTTCAAGTTGCTGGATGTAGAGAAACATACTGGAATTAGCTTAACAGAAAATCTGGCTATGTATCCGGCCTCCTCTGTAAGCGGCTTATACTTTGCCCATCCACAGTCCCACTACTTTGGACTTGGAAAAATCACAGAAGAGCAAGTAGCCTCCTATGCAGAGCGCAAAGGCTATACCCTGGCAGAAATGGAAAGATGGCTAAGCCCTTATTTGGCGTATAAGTAGGAAAAGCCAGACCCTAAGAGAAAGCCACAGATTCACAGATTTATTTTAGATTTTATCTGTGAATCTGTGGCTTAATTGATATGCTAACATAGGTAACCACACAATTAAATGACCCCCCAACAACTCATCCAACAACAGGTAAACGCTTATAATCAGCGTGATCTTCAGGCCTTTACTGCTTGCTTCCATCAGGATACCAAGCTCTATAACTTTGGAGAAAGTGAGCCTTATCTCACGGGTATGGAAGCCTTAGCTGCTAGCTATAAGGAAGTATTTGAGCAATCTCCTAACCTGCACGCTACCATAGACCATAGAATTGTACTGGAGAATACCATCATTGACCACGAAAAGGTTACCGGCAGGAAAGGGATAGATTTTATTGAAGTGGTAGTGATTTACCAGGTAGAAGGGGAGAAAATTAAATCCGTAACCTACATAAGAAACTAACCATCATTCATACCATGAGACTTCTAGAGAAATAGTTCTAGATAAAAAGTTGTATATACAACTTTTTGTTTCTACCTTACTCACATGGACCTGCACAATCTTGAGCGAACAGACCCGAGGATATGTATTTCGAGTAAGGTTAGGAGACTGAATCGACTCGTAGCCAATATATTCCGGAAGTATATACTCCCCTTTGATATCACCAGTAGTCAACTGAGTATTCTGTTTATTCTCTCCAAGAATGAACAGGGCTTCAGCCAGAAAGAGCTAAGCCAGTTTTCCGTTCTGGAAAAGTCTTCCCTTCACAGGAACCTAAAGAGAATGATAGAAAGAGAGCTGGTTAGCAGGGCAGAGTTTCCCATCATCAAGATCACCGAAAAGGGGAAGCAGCTTACCAATGACATCATACCTGAGTGGGAGAAGGCCATGGCAGAGGTAAGGGGAATCATGGGGGAGGAAGGAGAAAGCGCATTAGACATAGTGTTGAATAAGTTCACTTAACCTACATACCATCATGTTATTAGAAATCTCTTATGTAGCCTTGATGATTTTGATGAATGTTATCATCTATCTCATCGGACAGTATGCTATTGAAAGAACCTCTGAATCTCCCTCAGAAGCAAGAAAACTTAAATTGAAGCTTGCTGCCTACTTAACAAGCTGGCAGGTTTATCTCTTTGGGATAGCTTCTACAGGGATCTTACAGAACTACAGCCCTCCACCGCGCTTTGTGATTTTCCTGGTATTGCCGGCTTTCATTTTTATAGGAGTTTTTCTTTCCAGGAATAAGAGTAAGCGCTGGATAGCAGGCATCCCAAAATCTTGGGCAGTGTATTATCAGACTTTCAGGATACTGATAGAAAGCTTATTTGTATTCTCAGTAGCGGCGGGCACCCTTCATTATCATGTAACCATAGAAGGATATAACTTTGATATGATCTTTGCCTTTACGGCTCCTGTCATAGGTTTTTTGGTCTTTGGAAGGAAAATTCTCCCTGTAGCAGTGGTAAAAGTCTGGAACTATCTGGGCTTAACGGTCATAGCCAGCATCATTTTCCTGTTCCTGACTACTACTATGCTACCGGAAATGTATGGGAGCACAGAGCCTCTTTTACCTAAAGAGTTTGGGATGTATCCGTATGTGGTAGTTCCGGGCTTTCTCATGCCTTCTGCAGTCTTTATGCATGTATTCTCCCTGGTTCAGTTAAGCAGAAAATCGAAAGAAG
>JBCBKZ010000698.1:0-3302 GCA_038520955.1 Bacteroidota bacterium
ATTCTCAACCTTGTTGTTGAATACTCTCACATTCCCACCCTGCTTTTTGGGCAGATCTGGTAAATCAAACACCAGTATACCTCCTGTATTCTCATAAGCGTGGCAATCATGTACATCTGCCATGGTAGAGTTTTCTATCTCTATACCTGCTACGTTATGGTGAGCAGTGGAATTTCTTACAATAATATTATGAGACTGACCCACATAAATACCTGCATCCGAAGCGCCAATGGCAGTACAATTATCTAACAGGACATTATTACAACTAACCGGGTAGAAGCCGTAAGCTCCATTTTTCTTATTAGGCTTTCCTGTCCACTCTACTGTCACATTTTTACACACAAATCCATCTACATCCATAGCCTTAATACAGTCTCCTTTGGCATCCTGTATGGTCATGTCCATCATGGTGATGTGCTCAGAGTTAGTTATCCTGATCCCTTCTGCACCTGCTTCCTGCTTTTTAAAGGTAAGTATGGTCTTCCCTTCCCCAGCCCCTTTTAGAACCACGCTCTTTTTCTCATCCATAGAGAGCGTTTGAGAAATGGAATGTGTTCCGGCCTCCAGGTGAATAGTATCACCTTCCTCTGCCATGATCATTTGGGTCTGAAGCATTTTTTGAAACGACTGAGCATAGCATAAGGATATGGCAGTGGTCAGACAAACGAGTAGTAGGAGTGTTTTTTTCATGATGCAAACGGTAAAGATTGACTTTTTATCATTCTAGGCTTAATATAATGATCGCTTATTAATTTAGCAATCACTCAATATTTTTACAAGACACTAAATAATGCCCAAAAAGAGCATTGCCGAAATCAGAAAGCAAGAGATAGTAGAACACTTCTATGAGGTAATCATCTCTGACGGATTCGAAAATGCCTCTATGGGAAAAGTGGCTAAGCGCATGGAGGTAAACTCCAGCTTACTGATCCACTACTTTTCTACAAAAGAGGAAATGATCCTGGCTCTGATAGACTTTGTGGTAGCTAAGTATGAAAAAACCTTCCTCCCCCTCTTGGAAAGTACTGGCTCTCCGGGAGAAAGACTACATACAGTACTGGATTCTATTTTTAGTGCTGAATGGGATAATCTTACTGATTCACGCTGTTTCTACAGTATTTATCCACTGATATTATTTAGGCCGGCTGTAAAGGTTAAGTTCCAGGAATTATATGGTAAGTTTAAGGAGGCATTAGTCAGGGAGATAAGCCTGGCAATAGAGGTAGGCGTGATTCCGGAAAAAGATGCTGACTTAACCGCAAGCCTGCTCATTGCTATGTTAGAGGGGGCCAATTTTTATGGGAATATCCTTGATAACCATCAGGAAAATCAGAAAATTCTCACTGCGCTTAAAGAACAAGCCTGGCAAATGCTCAACAGATAACAACTAACACTCCACTTTGTATGAAACTTTCAGCTGATTTGGTGGTCGCAAGTCCCAAGGGATGGATTGAAGCTGTACTTGGAGATTTTGATGCTTTTCTCCTGGATCATGCTAACTGTGAAAGGAAAGCTTCTTCCATGGCCATGAGTTTTGTGGCTAAATATCCTGACAGAGTAGAAATCATTCCCGAACTCATAGAGACAGCTATAGAAGAGTTGGAGCATTTTAGAGATGTCTACAAAATCATAGAAGAAAGAGGCTTAAAACTTCCCGCCCAAATGACGGAGGATACCTATATGAAGCAGTTACTAGCTGCCTGTAGGCATGGGAGAGAAGATAGATTTATGGATAGGATGTTACTGGCCTCAGTTGTAGAATGTAGAGGAGCAGAACGTTTCCGCATGGTGTACCAAAACCTGCCTGAAGGAGAACTGAAAAAGTTTTACCACAGGCTTTGGGCCTCAGAAGCCAAGCATGGGCACATCTTTGTGAAAATGCTTCTCCACTATTTTGAGAGAGATCCTGTCTATAAGCGTCTGGACGAACTCATTGAGGTAGAAGCTAACATCTTGTACAGCCTGGAATTGAAACCCGCTTTACATTAATTATCAGTTAGTTGAGTAAGAATCCGAGTAGTTTCGATCCTGATAGTTGATGAGCAGTATCTATATTACCCTCTGGTAAAGTTGGCGGATTATGAACAGAGAATTGGTTAAGCTCAGAAGATTCTACCTGATTGCTGTGGCAATTATTTGCATGGTAATTATAGGTAGCCAGCTCGTTCTCCAAAGCTCTATAGAACTTCAATCAGACGACAGCAAGGTCATCAACATTGCGGGTCGGCAGAGGATGTTTAGCCAAAAACTGGTGAAAGGCCTGCTAGCTGCCCAATACGCACCCGAAAAACAAGACCACTATCTCAAGGAAGTAGAAAGCATACTGATTAAGTGGAAAGCCAGCCACGAAGCCTTACAATTTGGCAATCCAGAACTAGGAATAGAACCTCTCCAAAGTGCTGTGATAGACAGCATGTTTCAAGAAATAGCACCTTTCTATAACCAGATAACCTCCTCAGTAGAAATTGCCTCCACTAAGCTAAAAAGAGGGGAATCTATAAATGAGCAGCTAGGGCCTCTTTTTATAAGTGAAGCCGAATTTCTACCCAGAATGGACAGGATTGTAGGGCAGTTTGATAAAGAATCCTCTCAGGGTATAGTTAGCCTAAAAAAACTGGAAGTATTTCTGGCAGTTTTAGCCCTTATCGTTCTGCTCCTGGAAGGACTTTTCATTTTCAGACCTATATTCCAAAAAATCTCATCCTCATTTAGCAAGCAGAAAGAAGGAGAAGATAAACTCATCAAGAAAAATAAGGCCCTAGAACGTGCGAGAGAAGAAGCTGAAGCAGCGAGTAAGGCAAAGTCCCGCTTCCTCGCCAATATGAGTCATGAGATCCGAACGCCCATGAATGGTATCATAGGAATGACTGACCTTCTTACCAACACTTCCTTAGACCTGGAGCAGTTTGAGTTACTAAATACGGTGAGAAGAAGTGCAGATAACCTACTAGTCATCATAAATGACATACTGGATTTCTCCAAGATAGAAGCGGGAAAAATTCATCTGGAATCCCATCATTATTCTCTCAGAAAAGTAATAGAAGAAGTTCTGGACTTACTGGGCTCCACTGCAGATCAGAAAGGACTGGATTTACTCTATAACTGGGATATCTCCATAGAAAGAGAACAGTTTGAATTTGATTCTACCCGCCTGAGGCAGGTATTCCTGAACCTGACAGGAAATGCCATCAAATTTACCTCGACGGGTCAGGTTCAAATCAATGTCATTAAAGTAGCTGAGGAAGGGGACATGACCACTTTTGAGATTCATGTCATCGATTCTGGTTTAGGGATCCCACCAG
>JBCBKZ010000699.1:0-3301 GCA_038520955.1 Bacteroidota bacterium
CTAAGAAGTTTTTTAATGCGTTGATAGTGGTGTAATACGATTGAGCAGTCCCTATTTTATTCATGGTCTTCAGGTCCTGAACCAGTCTGCTTCCATAAGCGAGGAAAGAAGAGTTTTCATCATTCCTCAGATAGAAGTTTTTGATGTCCGTAGCCGACATCTTCGCTAGCTGTTCGTTTTCCTCCAGCTCTCTGATGATTTCGAATAGTTCCGTCTTGATTTTACTCAGTCTATGATTGAGGCGGGTAAAAGAGGAGACTCCCGTGTAGGACTTCTTGACCATTCGCTTTTTAGCATCCCAATCTTTCTTCTTGATGTCATACCCTAGCTGTATGGTAGCTGTTCTCCGTTTATGCCCGATCCTCATAACGAGAGGGTAGGAGCCATCGACTTTGGGTCTTCTTGTGTCAAGGGAGATAAGTATATTGGTTTTCATCGCCTCTCTAAGGTACGAAAAATTTGCGCACGATTTGCACACCATTTGCACACCATTTGCACACCGTTTTTGTATTTATGCGTTTTTATGTGATTTCGTATATTATTTAAGTAATTGATAAATAGGTGTTTATGGTACATATGAATTCATATTGAACCAATATTTAATCGACTCATAATCAGGGGGTCCATGGTTCGAGCCCATGTGGGCCCACAAAAAAGCCTGAGATTTATCTCGGGCTTTTCTTTTTTACTCTCCTATCTTTATGAATTATTAGCCTCAAAGAGGATGATGTCTGCACTTTTATGGAAGAGATAAAACAAATAGAGCTCGCGTTAGATGATTCATTTCCAACCGTTAATTCCTATCTGGTCATCGGAGAAGAGCTTTCTCTAGTAGATTGTGGGCATAGGAAAGACCCTAATTGGGAGTCATTCCAATCAGCCATCAGAGAGTATGGCTACGAGCTATCTGATATTTCTTCCATATTCTTGACACATCATCATACAGATCATATAGGCCTGTTACCCAAAATTCTGCAACAGACTAAGGCTAAGGTATTTGCTCCTATAGAAACAAAGGCCTATCTGGAAAACTTTGATGGGCGTATGCAGGCACATATGGAGTTTCAGCAACAGCTTTTGAGGGAAACGGCTATTCCTGCTGCTGTACTGAATGCTATTGCGGACTTCATGAACCAAGCCAGAGAGTTTATGAATGACCTCCATCTTCCTGAGGATAATATTCTTTATTTTAAACATGGGGATAAACTGTCTATTGGCGGAGGTAATTACCTTGCATATCATACTCCTGGACACTGCTACTCACAGTATTGCTTCGTAAATCATGATCATCAGCATGTTTTCGGTGGGGATATGCTACTTCCCTTAACTCCCATGCCTATCCTTGAAGAGTATGATGGAAAAAGAATTCCCAGTCTCTCACAGCTGATGGAGTCCTATGAGAGATTACTGGAATTCAATTTTAGATGGGTGTTTCCAGGTCATGGAGCTCCTTTTCAAGATGCAAGCGAGATGATTCATAAACAGATGACGAGACTACTCGCGAGGAGAGAACAATGCTATCAATCCATTCTTGAAGGGGCAAGCAGCCTCATGGAAATTATGCTCTCCATGTACCCTGGGATTGAAAAGAAAATGAACTTTGGAGCATTATTTATGGCCTTTGGCTATGTAGACCTACTCATAGCTGAAGGGAGAGTGTATGATGAACTGGATGAAAATGGAGTCAGACGATTTGCCTTAACTCCTATCCTTGGGTAGCATGTTTTTACTCATAGGATCAAGCCACTCACTTATTTACTATCATACCTCCAGTATACTTCTCGCCGCACTTAATACTGCTTCCTCTCTACTTCTTGGCTGCCAATCCAGTAAGCGTGTGCCTTTATCATTTACGCTGTGAAGGGTTTTGCCTAGCTGTGAGACAATGCCTCGGACGGCAGGATTGAAGAGAGAAACGATTCTCACGAGCCAGTCGGGATAGACTTTGGTGGAGGTGTAGGCAGCTTGTTCGCCTAGCTCTTTTTTCATGAGGAGGGCGATGTCCTGAAAGGTCATGGGATCACCTGAGGAAGCCAGGAAACGCTCCCCCTTGGCGGCGGGGTGAGTCATGACTTTGAGGTGTAGGTCAGCTACATCACGTACATCTATGATGCCATAGCTGATGTTGGGCATAGCTTTCATGCTTCCGTCCAGGAGTTGCTGAATTACGGTATGGCTGGTCCCAAATGTATTTCCTAATGCTGGGCCCAGTATGAACCTGGGATTGATCACACTTAATTCCATACCCGAATTATCTACTGCTATATAATCCCAAGCTGCTTTCTCTGCCAGGGTCTTTGACTTTATATAGGCAGAGATATTCTTGCTGGATGGATCTGTCCAGTCCTCTTCCGAGATTGGCCTGTCCCCTTTGTGGGTATATCCTATGGCTGCAAAGGAGGAAGTAAGGACCAATCTTTTTACTCCAGCCTTACTAGCAGCTTTCATGACTCTGAGGGTGCCTTCTACCGCAGGCTTAATGAGTTCATTCTCATCCTTGGGCATTTTGAATGGGAAGGGAGAAGCAACGTGCAGTACATAATCGCATCCTTCAGTGGCTTTCTCCCAATTGAGATCGCTGGAAAGGTCTGCCTGAATGAAGGATAGATTCTCAAGAGAACTTGCCCCACCTTTCTGAAGCATGGCAATGACTTCATCTGAACGCTTCAGATTTCTCAGGGTGGTTCTTACCCGATAACCTTGATTGAGGAGCTGTAGAACACAGTGAGATCCAAGAAAGCCGGTTCCGCCTGTTACAAGGACGAGGGTATTGGAAGGGGTAGTCATAGTGTGGATAGTTTGATAGTTTCCTATATTCAGACGATCCAACTAGCTTAAAATGCTACAACCTTAGCTATAATTTTTCATCCTTATCATGGGTGCTTTCCTGGAGTAACAAGCTAGTTGCATTCAGAGAGACTAAAAATTCATCAATCTGAAGCTAAGCACTTTGTAAATTGAATCAGTAATCCTTATTAGATGGATTTTTCAATCAACTTTGTAAGAGCTTTTCATCTTGGAACCACCTGTTTGGGGATGCTTCTTATCTTGATGATTTGGTTTAGGGGAAAACGTCTTCAAAAGGTGGAGAAGAAAAATTGGGGACTTCTCTTAATTTCTCTGTCATTGTTTGGTTGGATAGCCATAGACTTGATGAAGATATTGATGGATACCGTCTTTTCTGAAATTACCTTTCAACCAAAGATTCTGTCATTACTCAATAATGGATTTCTGTTAGCTTCCTTGCCCTATTTCCCATTTGGTTTCCAATTTCTTAAGGAGAAGCTTCCCTTATTTAGAA
>JBCBKZ010000069.1:0-13227 GCA_038520955.1 Bacteroidota bacterium
CCCAGCCCTCAATGCAGGTTTTGAACAAAAAGAAATACAGTTCTCCAGAAATGAAGATGGGCTCTTAATGCCAGAAGGAGTAGAGGGAGTAGGGATTTCTGAAGTAACGGGTAGAGCTACGGAAGAAAATACGGGTGTTTCCTGGTATCCGAAGAGTGAGGAGGGGATTCGTTTTGATTATGGAAAGAAGATCAGCATTCAAGCTGGCGAGAATACCCTATTTGAAGCTATCAAAAACTCAGCACCAGGAGATATTATTGAATTAGCAGCAGCAGGTGAGTACCTGATGACTAAGTCTATCAGTTTTTCTCATCCTATTACTGTACAGGCTAAAGAAGGCCTCACAGAAAAACCGCTTCTATTATTTGAGAGAACAACCTTATTCAATATTGAGAATGGAGGTTCCCTTTCTCTTAAAGGAATTGAAGTTTCTGGAAGAGAATCTGATGATAAGCCTGGAAATGCGGTGATCAGAACCAGCAAGTATTCCATGGTTCATAATTACAAACTGGAAATCAGGGACTGTGTATTTAAGGATCTGGATGTAAATCACAGTTTTGAGGTGCTTAAGATTTTCAAAAATACCTTTGCAGAATCCATCATCATAGAGGACTCCCGCTTTGAGAACATTAGTGGGAGTGTGTTGGCCATGGATAAGGAAAGTGATGATATAGGAATTTACAATGTAGAGAATGTAGAAGTGAGAAATTCTCTCTTCAAGGATGTGGGCGGTGCTGCCATTAACCTATATAGAGGAGGAAGAGATGAAAGTACCTTTGGGCCTATCCTTAGAGTGGACCATTGTGTGTTTGATGAGGTAGGTAAGGATAAAAGAAATGCAACTGATGCTTCTGTGGCTATCCATGGCGTACAAGATGCACTTATAGAGAACAGCATCTTCAATGAAAGTAAGCCCTTACGCATGCACCTGGTAGTAGGTGAACCGGTGATCAAAATCCTGAATAATAACCTCTATAATTCAGGGAGAATCATCTCAAATGACCCTGCTTATCAAACCAGTAATCTGAGTTCACAAAATCCAGCTTGGTCAGCAGATAGCTATCAACTTTCGGCTAATTCTCCTCTAAAAGCTAAAGGAAGAGACAATAAAGACTTGGGACTATTGCTAAAATAATGAAACTATTCTCAAGACATATCACCCTGAATGTAGTCCTTTGGGCTAGCCTTATACTTTCTGTTAAGGCTCAGGAACACCCTAACCTGATTCTTACTAAGGACGGGATAGCGCAGGTACGTGAGCAGTTGACCGAGGTACCACTGTTTACCTCCAGCCTTGAATCCGCCACAAGAGAAGTGGATACATGGATGGAGAAAGGCCCTCAGGTGCCCTTGCCTAAAGATATGGCAGGAGGCTACAGCCACGAAGTTCACAAGCAGAATTTCTTTTTGGCGCAAAAAGCAGGGGCCCTTTACCAGATTAAGCAGGAAGAAAAATACGCCAGCTTTGTTAAGGAGCTTTTTATGGCCTATGCTAAGCTATATCCCAGTCTGGGTAAGCATCCAAGTGAAAGGTCATATGCGAGAGGGAAGTTTTTCTGGCAGTGCCTGAATGATGCTAACTGGCTGGTGTACATGAGTCAGGCCTATGACTGCGTGTATGAATACATGGACCCTTCTGAAAGGAGTCTTTTAGAAGAGGACCTCTTCGGACCATACATGGACTATATCTCGGTTGAGAATCCACAGTTTTTCAATAGAATCCATAACCACAGTACCTGGGGAAATGCAGGTGTGGGGATGATGGCTCTGGTCATGGGGGATGAGGTCAGACTTCAGCGGGCGATGTATGGATTAGATGTTGATTTGGGAGAAATAGAAGCTTTTGATAATGATGGCGGCCTGATTCAGATCCCAGGTCAGCGAACCGCAGGATTTTTAGCTCAGCTAGACAATGCCTTCTCACCAGATGGATACTATACAGAAGGACCCTACTACCAGCGGTATGCCATGTCTCCCTTCATCCTGTTTGCGCAAGCATTGGAGAATCATAAACCTGAGCTGGGCATTTTTACATACAGAGATGATCTGCTAAAGAAAGCTGTGTATGTACTGCTTAATTTGACTGACAGTGATGGCAGTTTTTATCCCGTCAATGATGCGCAGAAGGGGATGTCCTACTATTCCCGAGAGCTTATTTCGGCTGTAGATGCGGTTTATTATCTGTGTGGAAGAGATAAGGGCTTACTAAGCATAGCGAAAGAACAAAACGTTTTCCAGTTGGATCAGGCAGGATTTCAGGTAGCTGCAGATATCAGCAAAGGATTGGCGGAACCCTTCCCCAAAATGCCCATAGAACTCAGAGATGGGGCAAAAGGTGATGAGGGGGCTATGGCCATTCTGCGGGCACCCGCCGGAAACGCTGACATCAGTTGCCTATTTAAATACTCTGCCCAAGGAATGGGGCACGGCCATTTTGACCGACTCGCTTATTCCCTCTATGACGGAAGCACAGAAGTTTTACAAGATTATGGCTCTGCCAGATGGGTAAACATAGACCAGAAATCTGGTGGGGGCTACCTCAAAGAAAATCAATCCTGGGCTAAGCAAAGCCTGGCACACAATACAGTAGTAGTCGATCAGAGGTCCCAGTTTGGAGGGAGTACGAAAAAAGCTAACCCCTTCCATGCTGACCCCTGGTTTTTTGACGCAAGTGATAAGGATGTCCAGATAGTCAGTGGAAAAGAGCTAAATGCCTATGATGGGGTAGAACTTCATCGTACGCTTTGTCTGCTGACAGATGAAGCTTTTGAAAAACCCATTCTCCTGGATGTGTTTCGGGTACAGTCGGAAGAAACCCATCAGTTAGATCTGCCTTATCATTTCCAGCAGCAGCTAATGACAGCCAATTTCTCCTATGAGATCTTCGGAGAAAAACTGGAGACATTAGGAGATGGGCATGGATATCAGCATGCCTGGAAAGAGGCGGAGGGTACGCCAGAAACTAAGGAGGTTCGTCTGGGATGGTTCTCTGATAACACCTTCTACGAATTGACTACCCTGGCTGATAGTACTGATAAGTTAGTTCTGGCACGTTCAGGGGCGAGTGATCCCAACTTTAACATCAGGAGAGATGCTTTCTTCATGCTGAGAAGAGAGCCTGTAAAGGATGCCCTTTTTGTTTCGACTATACGTGCGCATGGGGCTTATAGCCCTGTCTCTGAAATACCCATAAATCCATATCCTGCCCCCATCAGTCTTGAAGTAGTAGTAGATCAGAGGGACTATAGCATCATTGAGATCAAAACTGAGGATCATTCTCCCATGATGTTGATGATAGCCAACAGTTCAAATGATAAAGCTGAACTTCACGAGTTGAAGGTAGGAGAAAAGATATTTTCCTGGAAAGGTCCTGTTAAACTTATAAAAACCGAATAACAATGAATCCAATATCTGCAAGCAAAGAATTTATGTTTGGTGATGACATAGCGTGGGAAGAGGTAGCTCCTGGTTTGAAAAGAAAGATCATGGGGTTTGACGACAAAATCATGCTGGTAAAAGTAGATTTTCAGGAAGGCGCTATAGGTCAAATGCATGAGCACTACCATTCTCAAGTGACCTATGTAGAAAGTGGAGAGTTTGAAATGACCATAGGAGAAGAGGTGAAGATTCTCAAGGGAGGAGACTCCTTCTACATCCCTCCTCATGTCATGCATGGCTGTGTCTGTAAATCGCCCGGCGTTCTGATAGACGTATTTAGTCCTGCTAGAGAGGACTTCTTATCATAATCCACCTGAATACTACTACTATGAAAATCAAAGGACTTAGATGGTGGATAGTTGGCTTGATCGCACTGGCTACGGTTATCAATTACATTGATAGACAAGCACTGGGAGTGCTATGGCCAGAAATGTCAGTTGAGCTATTTCCTGAGAATACAGAAGACGAGCGCAAGGAGTTTTATGCCTGGATTTCCATTGTATTTGTGTTTTCCTACGCATTTGGGCAGGCCATTTTTGGAAAGATCTTTGACTGGCTGGGAACCCGGATTGGATTTGCCTTGTCTATAGGCGTCTGGTCTATAGCCACAGCCCTTCATGCCTTTGCGCGTGGAGTGCTAAGTTTCAGCCTCTTCCGAGGCATACTAGGTGTTGCTGAAGCTGGAAACTGGCCGGGGGCCACCAAGAGTAATGCAGAGTGGTTTCCCACGAATGAAAGAGCCTTTGCTCAGGGACTGTTTAATTCCGGTGCTGCTATTGGAGGCATTGTGGCCATTCCCCTCATAGGATTGCTCACCCTTTACTTCAATTGGCAAGCCATTTTCATTGTGGTAGGATTGACGGGTTTACTTTGGCTGATTCCCTGGATGATTTTTGTTAAGGCTCCTCCTAAATCCCATCCCTGGTTAACAGAAGAAGAGCGGCAATATATCCTTAGTGGGCAGCAGGAGGGTGAAGAAGATTCGAAAGAAGATACGGATGAAGGCTATAATCCTACGTTTTTTCAAATGCTGGGTCATAAGGAAAGTTGGGGTGTGATCATCGCATCTGCAGTGATAGATCCTATCTGGTGGCTGTTTGTTTTCTGGATTCCTATCTACCTGTCCGAGGTTTATGGAATGGATGTGAAAACCATCGCCATCTATGGATGGGTACCTTATGTGGGTGCCATGTTAGGGGCATGGTTTGGTGGGATCCTGGCCCAAAATCGGATTAAGGCTGGATGGACCGTTGACAAGACACGGAAACTGGTAATTACCATGGGATGTGTGATCATGCTTCCTGCACTCCTGGCTATGGCTAGTCCCGGAGGGCCGGAGATAGCGGTTATCATTATGGCTGTAATCCTGTTTGGTTTTCAAACTGCTATTGGAAATGTCCAAACACTGCCAAGTGATTTATTCGGGAAGAAAACGGTAGGTACCCTGGCTGGATTAGCTGGAATGGCAGCGAAGCTGGCAGCAGCAGGCTTAACTTTTTTGATACCCATTTTGACCTCAGGAGGAAACTATACACCTGCTTTCATAATTGGGGCGGCCCTGGCGGTAATCGCTATGGCTAGCATATGGATTTTGTGCCCCAAAATTAAGCCCTTACAGCCAAAATAAAGGCTATAAGATTTTGTAAGAACAACTTGAATTAACCTTTAAAAGATAACATACATGAGTACTAACAGAATAGCCATCATCACTGGCGCAACGGGAGGTATTGGCTTTGCTGTAGCCAAGAGACTTGGAAAAGAAGGATTCACGGTAGTCCTGAATGGAATCCAGGATGAAGAAGGAGAAAAGAGAGTCGAAGAGCTTAAGGCTGAAGGGATAAGTTCAGAATACTATGGATTTGATGTTACCAAGGAAGATATGGTGACAGAGAACATCACCAAAATAGGAGAGAAGTATGGTAAGATAGATGTCCTCGTAAATAATGCGGGTGGCCTAGGCGGAAGATCTCGTTTTGAGGATATGACCACTGAGTTTTACAGATTTGTGATGGCATTAAATCTGGATTCTGTCTTCTTTGCCTCCAGAGCCGCTATCCCATTTTTGAAAAAGGGAGAGAACCCAACCATCATCAACTATACCTCGAATGCTGCCTGGAACGCAGGAGGCCCAGGGGCCGGAATTTATGGAACCTCCAAAGCGGGTGTTCACACCATCACTAGAGCATTGGCAAAAGATCTGGCTGAATATGGTATCAGAGTAAATGCTGTATCTCCAGGTACTATTGATACTCCTTTCCACCAGCAGATTAAGTCTACCAAGCCAGAAGTCTTTGCTTCCTGGGCTAATAATATCATGCTGGGAAGATTAGGACAGCCGGAGGACGTGGCCTCAGTGGTAGCCTTTTTAGCCAGTAAGGATGCGGCCTTCCTGACAGCTGAAACCATACAGGTGGGTGGAGGACAGGCACTCGGAATCTAGTTACAACCTTATAATTAGCCAAGAATCATGAGTACACTTAAAGGCAAAGTAGCCGTCGTAACCGGAGGAGCCAGAGATATTGGTAGGGCCATATCTGTCTGCCTGGCAAGGGAAGGGGCAAAGGTGGTTGTGAACTATTACAACTCAGAGGCTGGTGCCCAGGAAACCCTGGCTGAGATACAATCATTTGGGGGTGAAGCCATCGCAGTAAAAGCGGATGTTTCCAGTATGACTGACATACAAAACTTAAAGGCAAAAACTGTTGAGGCTTATGGTGATAAGGTTGATATTCTGGTCAACAATGCCGGAGGACTTTTTGCCCGAAGAACCTTAGCAGAATTTGATGAGGCATTTTATGATCTGGTGATGAATGTCAATTTTAAGTCTACTGTATTCATCATGCAGGCATTTGAGTCTGTCATGGGTAAAGGAGGGTCTATTATCAACCTCTCCTCTCAGGCCGCAAGAGATGGAGGAGGTGGGGGTTCTTCTTTATATGCTTCCTCCAAAGGAGCTGTTACAACCTTCACCAGAGCTATGTCTAAGGAGCTGGGTCCTAAAGGCATTAGGGTAAATGCCGTATGTCCGGGCCTAATTGCGACCAAATTCCATGATGATTTTACTAAGGATGATATTCGTAAAATGGTGGCTGGAAAAACTCCCTTGAGAAGGGAAGGAGGCGCTGAGGAGGTGGCAGATCTGGTGGTCTACCTGGCCTCAGAGAAAAGCTCTTTTGTAAATGGAGCCAATTTTGATATAAATGGCGGTTTAGCATTCTCCTAATTAAGTTTATCGATCAATAGCAATACATACCAAGCTAATTCTAACATGAAGAAAGTTGTAACTTTTGGAGAAATCATGCTACGACTATCTCCTCCCGGCTGGAAACGATTCAGCCAAGCCAATTCCTTTGAGGTGATATATGGAGGAGGAGAAAGTAATGTGGCTGTCAGCCTTGCCAACTATGGAGTTCCTGTAGACTTTGTTACACGCATACCTGAGAATGACATCGGGGCTTGTGCAGAGATGGAGATGAAAAAAAGAGGCGTAGGGACTAAGTATATGATTAAAGGAGGAGAAAGATTAGGGATATACTTCCTGGAAACGGGGGCCGTATCCAGAGGGAGTAAGGTAGTATATGATAGGGCGTATTCTTCCATGTCTACCATAGAAGCCGGAATGATTGATTGGGAAGAAGTTTTTCAAGATGCGGACTGGTTTCACTGGACGGGTATTACGCCGGCTATTTCCCAAGGAGCTGCGGATGCCTGTCTGGAAGCTATCCAGGCTGCGAATAGATTAGGCGTAACGGTTTCTACAGACTTAAACTACCGTAAGAAACTATGGAAATACGGAAAGGAACCTGGAGAGGTAATGCCTGATCTGGTAGCTGGTTGCGATGTGATCCTGGGAAATGAAGAAGATGCTGAGAAGCACTTTGGATTACATCCTGAATCAGTAGATGTAACCCAAGGAGGGTCCGTTTCAGGAGAAGCCTACCTTTCTGTTCTCAAACAGTTAATGGATATGTTTCCCAGAGCCAAGAAGGTAATTACTACCCTCAGAGGATCTATTAGTGCTTCCCACAACAGCTGGTCCGGGGTATTATATGATGGGACTACCCTTTATGAAGCACCTACTTATCAAATCACCCACATAGTAGATAGAGTAGGAGGAGGAGATAGTTTTATGGGAGCCTTGATTTACGGTATGTTGACTTATCAGGATGATCAGAAGGCCTTAAACTTCGCTGTGGCTGCTTCCTGCCTCAAGCATACCATATTTGGAGATGCTAACCTGGCAACCGTAGCAGAAGTAGAGAAGCTCATGTCTGGGGATGCCTCCGGTAGAGTTTCCCGATAAAGAAAAAGTTTTGATTATTGTCGGTTAACGCAGGCTTAAGCTTAGCTTAAGTCTGCAACCTTTTTAAACTATGGCTAACGTAAAAAAACACATCTGCTTGGACGCTATTCGAAAGCAGAAGATTATCCCTCTCTTCTATCACGCAGATTTTGACACAGCTTGTGAAATTCTTAAAGCATGTGCTGCCGGAGGGGCATTTGTGATAGAGTTTACTAACAGAGGGGACTTTGCTCATGAGATCTTTGGGCAGCTCGTCAAATTTACCAGTACAGAAATACCGGAGATGATACTGGGAATAGGATCTGTAAGCGATGCAGCTACGGCTTCCCTGTATATGCAGTTGGGAGCCAATTTTATGGTTTCAGCATCCCTCAGAAAAGATATCGCTCAGGTATGTAATCGTAGAAAAATCCCCTACCTGCCGGGATGTGGTTCATTGACAGAAATAGGGGAAGCGGAGGAACTTGGCTGTGACATTGTCAAACTCTTTCCAGGTTCTACTTATGGTCCCGGATTTATCAAAGCTGTTAAGGGCCCTCAGTCCTGGACTGAAATCATGGTTACGGGGGGAGTTAGTCCTGATAAGGAGAATCTCTCAGCATGGTTTGACAGTGGGGCAGTAGCAGTGGGGATGGGATCCAAGCTTATCAGGAAAGACTGGGTACAGAATAAGCAGTTTGACAAGATCACGGAAGGCATTAAAGAATCATTCTCCATGATATAATCCTTTTACCCATGAGCTCACAAACATCTCCTCTGAGAAAAGTCATGGACTTTCTCAGTAAAATAGGTCCGGGAATATTCGCCATCGGATATACCATAGGAACTGGAAGTGTTACCACCATGGCGGTTGCGGGTAGCCAATACGGCATGCAATTGCTGTGGGTTCTGTTTGTCAGTTGCTTATTCTCATGGGTGATGATGGAAGCTTACGGCCGATATACCCTGGTAACGGGGGAGACAGCCCTTTTTGGCTTTAGGCGCCACCTCAAGCTGGGAAAAGTCATGGCCATTCTCATCATAGTAGGCATATCTGTGGGTCAGTGGAATTCTCTCATAGGCATTCTAGGGATTTCAGCCAATTCCATTTTTGAGGTGATAGGCATGTTCTTCCCAGCAGCTGTTGACTATGAGTACGGATTAATCCTGCTGATAGCCATCATCATCATAGGAAGCATGTACACCCTTTTGTGGAATGGCACCTATACCTTATTTGAGAAGGTGTTGCTATTCTTCGTGACCATCATGGGTTTGTCCTTTCTTCTGTCTCTATTTATCGTCTTACCTGATCCTGGAGAGGTAGCAAAAGGAATGATCCCTTCTATTCCTCAGGTGGAAGGAGGGAGAAAGTTGGTAGTAGCTTTTGTAGGAACTACCATGGCAGCGGCCACCTTTTTATCGCGACCTTTATTCATACAGGGGAAAGGCTGGACCAGGGAAAACCTCAAGGACCAGAGTAAGGATGCCTTATGGGCCTCCATCCTGATTTTTCTCATTAGTGGGTCTATTATGGCTGTAGCTATGGGAACCTTATTTGCTGAAGGAAAGACCATCACTAAGGTCCTTGATATGGTATACATTCTGGAGCCCATAGCCGGGAAATTTGCTATATCTGTATTCTTCATGGGAACCCTGGGAGCGGGCTTGTCGTCTATATTTCCCATTCTAATGATTACCCCTATTTTGATTGCGGATTATCAGGATGGAAAGTTTGATGTGAAATCCAGGCAGTTTAAAATACTGACAGGCATCGTATGTTGTATAGGATTGACGGTGCCCATCCTAGGAACTAATCCTATTAAAGCCCAAATATTAACCCAGATATTTAATGTGTTTGTTCTTCCACTGGTAATTCTGGGTATGATCTTCCTGATCAATAATAGTTCACTTATGAAAGAATACAAGGCAGGATGGTTGCTAAACATAGGGATGGTTCTGGCCTTAATATTCGCTTGTTTAATCTCCTATAATGGCGTAATTGCTTTATTGAGTTAAGTAGGGGTATATGTGCTAATATCAGGGAACCTCCCTTCCTTGTATGTATTGAAAAGCTACTTACCTTTATAAGGATCTATTACTCATAAAAGGTTTGATGCCCAGATCCCTCTTCATTCGTGTATTCCCGGCAGTAATGGCCTTGTGTTATGTCTCCTTGATCATCTTTAGAGATGTGTACATAGATGAAGCCTGGCTAGGGGAAATGGCCTTATGGTTAGCGAGAAAAGGGTATGTGCATTCAGAGCTTTTCAGGGGAATGCTGGGCTATGATCAGCCTCTCTTTGTGTACCATAAGCTACATATTTGGACTACTGCTGTCTGGATACAGTTAACAGGCTTTTCTCTCATCAGTATGAGGAGTCTTAACCTACTCTTTGTTGGGCTTACTTTTTGGGGGTTATGGAAAAGCCTGGATAATCAAGGGCATAGACACTACTATTTTGGTATCCTCCTAAGCATTTATCTTCTCCATCCTGCCCTCTATCATTTTGGAATGATTGTGAGGCCAGAGACTATGTTAGCTACTGCAGGCATCATTCTGTTTGTGTTGCTTAAAATGGCCCTGGAAAAAGATAGCCTTCGCTTACTTATGCTGGGAGCTGTTATGGCAGGTGTATGTGCCCTCATACATCTGAATGGCCTGGGATTCATGTTTGCGGGCGGAGTATTGCTCCTGTTCAAGAGAAGGTGGCAATGGTTATTCATTTTCTCTGCTATCTCTTCTATGGTAGCTACTGCTTACTTTCTGGATATCTTATTGCTAAAGCCTGCTAATGGGTTTGCTGAATTTCTCCACCAATGGAATAATGATCCTGCTCTCATAGATTATCCCTTTTATTGGTACACGCCCTTTGTGAATCTGCTTACTGAGCACCGCAGGCTCTTTCATAGTCAATCAGAAATCATTAGTTCAGTTATTTGGATTCTCTCTACCATCTACCTGCTAAGGGATAAGGAATTAAGGAAGAAATACAGTACACTGCTCATCTACACACTGGGAGCATTTGCGGGAATTGGTATGATCGCTCAGGCTAAGACCACCCACTATTATTCTCTCTATATACCGGAATTTTCTCTGATCTGTTTTGCTGCTGTCGTCAGCATATTTGAAAGGCGAGATGCTATCTGGAAGAAAATCTACCTTTCTTTGTTTGGCCTATCTTTTCTGGCAGCCCTATTCTCTGTGGGAGTTAATTGGTATGAATATGATGACCAGATAGGGCAGCATACAGAAATTCTACAGCCTGTCCCTACAGGAGAAACGGTGCTATCTCCTTATAACATCATTTTAAATGAGTATGAGAATTATCAATTCTGGAGTGGGAGGGAAGACAAAAATCCTGAAGAGAGTCTTAGGTTTAACTTATCATGGGCCAAAACGGTCGATGTAAACTATGTAGTGATCAGGGTGGCACACACTTTCCCCAAAAAAGAATTTACACTTCCTCAAGCTTCTGAAGGCTATTCTCTGGTTAAGCGTACGACTAACTACTTTTTGTATGTGAAGGAAGGAGCAGAATTAAGTGAATAATCGAATAGTTAATCTGTAATGGCTTTCTCAACCAGTGTTGGATCAGCCTAACAGATTTTTATTTGGACGCAGGCTTCCTAAATTTGAAGAAGAGGTACAGATACTGAATAACAAATAAGGGTTCATTCGGTATTCTTTACAGAACCCATTTAATGATCATCCTATCCCCATGGAAAGAGTAACAGTAGAAATAGAGAACCATATAGCTGTTGTAACCTTCAACAGAGCTGAGAAAATGAATGCCCTCGACATCCCTCAGTTTAATGCCATCATTGAGGCTGGAGAGAAAGTAGCCAAAGACCCTAGTGTCAGGGTAGTGGTGTTACGAGGGGCAGGACGTGCCTTTTGTGCGGGTTTGGATGTGAGTTCCATGGGACAAAATGGAAACGATCTGGCAAGTAGTTCTCTACTTCCCAGAACGCACGGAATTGCTAATATGTGGCAGCAGTCCGCCTGGGTGTGGAGGGAATTACCCGTGCCTGTGATAGCAGCCGTGCATGGCGTAGCTTTTGGTGGGGGATTACAAATTATGCTGGGGGCTGACATCAAACTCATTACCGCTGATACCAAGCTTTCCATTATGGAAATGAAGTGGGGAATCATCCCTGATATGGCTGGGACTCAACTGATGCGTCATACGGTGAGGGACGATATCATCAGGAAGTTGACCTTCACCAATAAAGTATTCTCTGGTGAAGAGGCCGTAACATATGGATTCGCTACAGAGGTGGCAGAAAATCCATTTGAGGACGCCATGGAATTGGCTAAAGAAATTGCCGGCAAAAGTCCTACGGCAGTCGTCCTGGCTAAAAAACTCTTAAATGAAGCTCCTTACCTCAATCAGGAAGATGGTTTGATGTTAGAGTCTGAGTTACAAGATTCCATCCTCAATACGAAAAACCAGATGGAGGCGGTATTTTCTTCTTTACAAAAGAGAGAAGGAAACTTTGACGACTTCCGCGAATAAGGCACTATTCTATCTGTAATTCCCTTATTACATCATTAAAAATATCAGATCCGCTACCAAAAGGAGTTGAAGGACAACAACGGGTATATCATTTTTCGCTTTCAACCGATATGTCAGGAAGATTGACAACAGGGCTACCAAGGGAAGTACGAGTCCCAGTCCAATTCTCATGGAATAATACGATTTGTCCCCAGATGGGAGTAATCTATACCAGTTGATTTCTTTAAATATTCGAGAAACTGAATACTCAACTTTTCCCCCTTTCCATTCCAGCTTCGAAAACTCTTCCGATACCTGGAACTGATGCTCGTTAGCGATTAGTCTATACGAATAGTGATAGTTCCGGGAAGCATTATTATGGGATTGGTACTCCCTTTCCACCCTGATGATGTCAGTACTTATTGTTCTTCCTGGCCAAACAAAATCACTTATGACTATCAGAGCAAGTAGGGTAAATACAACATAAAGCGTTAGACGTAATTTATTCATTCCTCAACTTTGATAAGAAATCAAACACCCTCATAGTAGCATCCTTTTGGGCGGCCATATCTCCATCCACTGTGCCACCAAAGTTATAATCATAACTCTTCCCATCTATCATCAGTTTTCCTTGTCTGGTTGTAGGAGGAAAGTCAGGGTTAGCTGAGATCAGATGACCAGCATGTTCATATTGAATATTCTCAAATGAAAAGCCGAAACCACTTCTGGTAATTCTCTTCTCTATCATATCACTCATCATAGCGGCAGGCCATACTTCATCATTACTTCCGGAAAACAGAAGAATAGGTCCTTGAATGTTTTCAACCTGTATGGAAGCTTTAGCTACTGCGCTACTATCAGATAAGCCTTCTGTGGCATAGGCAAGTGTATTAACCCTATTAGATTCGCTGCCCTTTAGTTTCTCCATAGAAATAAAGGGAACAGCTTCATTCCTTAATGTCCAACACCATACATCCCTTTAATTCTGATGAAATCAAGCCCAGTTGGACA
>JBCBKZ010000006.1:0-24138 GCA_038520955.1 Bacteroidota bacterium
CTCCGTTATAGGCAGACAAGGTAAAGATGGCTAGATCTTCTGCAGAAGGAATGAAAAGCTACCAGTCCCAGCTGAGTCATATAACTACCTGGCTCAGGACACATAGTAGATTTGTAACAGGGCATACTTTTGAGAAAACAAATACAAAAACCAAAGCGGACATCATTCAATCCTTGGAGGAGTTCTTCCAGTTCATAACTGAATTTCTCGAAAAGGTAGCGGAAGAATCGTTGGAGGAGATCCAGGAATTGTGGTATGGAAAAGTGTCCAGGCACTTTGTTCTCCAGGTAATGGATAATCATCTCTCTCACCACAGAGGCCAAATGATAGTGTATCTACGCTTGCAAGGAATCACACCTCCCGCCTATATAGGGTGGTAAAAAATTTTTATCTCAAAACAAGTAGTCTGGTCTAATTTAAATACATAAAATCATGAAAAAAGTAATTGAAACAACACATCTCTTGAATGCACCTATGGAAGAAGTATGGGCACACATTAAGACAGGTGCTAATTGGGAAAACTGGCTACCCCTACTTTCCTCCAGTGAAATGAAGGGAGAAGGAGAAGGCGCCAAAAGGGTCTGCTATACCCAGGACGGACATGCCCTTCAGGAAACCATAGTTACCTCTAATGATGAGACCAAAACCTTCCAGTACAGCATTGATGAGCAGGAAATGCTTCCCATGAAGGACATTCTGGGAACCATCCAACTGTCAGAGAAAGCTGGCCAAACCCAAATGGATTGGAAGGTAGACTTTGAACTGTTAGTAGAAGAGGCTCTCCCTGAGGTCAAAGTCAATATTGAGGAGATCTACAAACAAGCCGCCGCCAAACTGGATGAGCTTGCTTTAGCAAAGGCTTAGTCCCCTCTTGGCTGTCATACAGTCAATTATGAGTCATTCCGAAAATCGGTCTGACTCATTTTCTTTTCTGGGAACATACGTCTACAGCCTTAGTAATTTTTCTAGAGAACAATTAGCCACGAATTCTCGAATTGGCACGAATAGGATCTGATGATAAGCTCCATTTTTTAGTGTTCATCCGTGAATTCGTAGCTTACTTTCATGAAGATTTTTGAGCAGTTCTATCTAGAGAAAAATCATACTATCTACTTACAACTTCACCACTTTTTGATTCACCAGTAGGTTCTTATCCTCATCCATTATACGCAGGACATAGATTCCACTCACAAAGGTGCTCAGGTCTACTCTGAGATTACTCCCTTGCCCTATTTGATTTACCAACAAAGCTCCTGTAAGATCAAACACTTGTAGAGAATAAGACCCTGATTCTACTTCCACAAAGAGGAAGTCCTGGGTTGGATTAGGGTAAAAGCGAACGGAGGCAGTTAGGTCATCATCCACTGAAGTAGTGATTCCGGTCAGTTCCAGCACTCCATTTTCCTCAAAGGGATCTGCCCATTTCTCATTGGTGTACATGTCTGAGCCGGTAAGGGTCTCCAGGAAAGCTACCAGATCTTCTTTCTCGTTATCTGTAAGATTGAGGACTTGTAGATTCCCTCCGGGCCTTAGACGAGGATCTACCGGAGCGCCTTGTCTGAACTGAGCGCTTTGAGCAATATTATCATAATGATCCAGCACTTCTTCCAGGCTCCCAAATGCAGCTGTATGCATAAGATTCCCATTCAGAACGCCATCAGGATTGATCATGTCTCTGAGTGAAGGTGAGCGGGTGATCCCTGCATCTAGCTCATTGCTACCTGCTGAAACCAGTACTCCATTACTTCCGGAATTAGGATCTATGTCAAACTCAGGAGGTCTGTGACATCCGCCACATCCTGCACCTCCTCCTATTCTGATCCCATTAGGATCTCGCTGAGGGGGAGCCAGAAAAAGGTTCTTACCTCTATTCTCTGATGCTGTAAAGTTGGAGAAGTTCCCCCCATCATTAGGCGCCATGGCTCTACCTGCATCATACTTAGAGTCAAAGGATTGTATGCTCCTTACAAACTGCGCTATGGCTTGCTGCATCCTAGGCTCTGTAATTTCAGCATCGCCAAATGCCAGGGTAAACAGCTCAGGATAGTAAGAGATCCCTTCCATTCTCTCTATGAGATCATTCAGACCAGGATTTCCATCCGTTCCACTAAACCCCATTTCGGCATGATCTTGTATAGGCTGGGTAGTTTGAATTTCCAAGGTGGCTGCACGCTCATCCCAGAAGAATCTTTCCTCCTCTGCAAATCGTGCGTTCACCAAGCGCATGGAATGTCTTCCGGTAAGCCCATTGGCCCCTATGCTGACAAAATTGGTGTCCCCAAAGGCGAACTGCTGTTGGTGGCAAGTCGCACAGGAAGTGGAAAAGTCTACTGATAAGCTTTTGTCGTAAAAGAGGACTCTCCCTAAGGTAGCTCCTTCATCTGTGATGGAATTGGTTGAAGTATTATCTCGGATGATGTAGTTGGGGGTACTCTGGTTCTGATAGTTTAGGAGCTGGTTTAGATCTATACCAGCTGACATCAAACAAATACCTAATAGAAATAACAATGGGAGGCGAACAATTCTTCTCATGGTCCTGATAGTGAATATTATGGTGTCTTTTTAGGATAAGGTGGTTTTTTCTGTTTTGTACTCAGGACATATGATAATTCCTTTATTTAATAGCTCCATATAAGCTTTCCCTCATTTATTACAGAAGAATTATTTTCCTAATTATCGCCTAAAAAATTCTCTTCACAGACCTACTACTTTTCCCCACTACTTTCTCATATTTGCAGCGAATTTTACAGCATAAATTTGTTGACTATGGTATTCTATGCGGTAGACATCTTTTGGTTGGCAGGATTCATTGGAACCATTGCTTTTGCAATATCCGGTTACTTACTGGGCGTGAGAAAAGACCTGGACTGGGTAGGGATCTTCATCGTGGCCATGCTAACAGCCAATGGCGGAGGTATGGTCAGAGACGTTCTGGTAGGTAAGACTCCAGCATTACTGACTGATCTATCTGCCTTTCTCATAGTACTGGGCGTAGTGGTATTCTCGCTGATCACCCGTATTCACAGATTTGCCAGTTTGGAGGGACGGCTGTTCTTCGTCTTGAGTGATTCCATAGGCTTAGTAGCATTCTCCATCACGGGTGCCCAAATAGGTCTGGAAAATGAGTTGAGCTTGTTTGGGGTCATAGTCTTAGCCTTACTCACAGCTACCGGAGGTGGGATCATTAGGGACATTCTCCTAAATGAAGTCCCCACCTTACTCAACAGTGGTTTTTATGGAAGCATCGCTATCATAGTAGGAGTCTGCCTGTACTTCCTCGAGCAAATAAACGTCTCTTCCAGCATAGCCGTCTCCATTCTGTTTGGATTAGCCTTGTTGCTCAGAATGACGGCTCATTTCAGAAACTGGCATTTGCCCAAGGTGAAGAAGAAGCCCCCATTTCAATAAGAAAACAAGGGCCCACACACTTAACTATCTCTATCCATTGATAAAAGTCAGATCTATCGACTGACTAGCTGAAGATATTTGAAAGCTGCATTTCTTAAAGGAAGGCTTTCCGAGACCAGACATTTTGGAAGCACCAACAGGTTCTTTAGGAAAGCCGATCAGGTTTGTATCTATTTCTCCATTTCTATTCTCATCCAGAAAAACAGAAACAGCATACCTCCCGAATGGGATATCTTCAAATATATAAGTTGCCCTGTCTTCGTAGGATTGGATAATTCCTTGTTTTAACGCTTTCCCTGGTTCGTTTGGGAACCCCTCCTCCTGGCTAAACAGCAGGAAGGTAATGGGCCCTTCATATTTTGATTTAATCTGAGTCAAGTTGACGGTGAGCGTCCCACTTTCCTGCGAAAAAGCAGTTAAGCTGCAGCCAATTAGGAGAAGCACAATCAAATAATTCTTCATGGGAGATATCTTTGTTTGTTAGGTTAACGAGGACAAAATCATTTGGTTTAATCAAATGATTATATTTTTGATATTTCCTCTTTTTCTTTTAGACCAAAGACTGGGCTTTCCTTGAAAGAATGATTACCTAAGCAAAAACCATTAAGAATAATATGAAATCCATAGGAAGACTTTGTTTGCTGCTACTAGCCTTATTTGTTTCCCCGAATCTATATGGCCAGACTTCCTGGACTCTGGTTTATGAGAATGACAAAGATGGCCAAACTGTCCAGGGATCAGTAGATAGCCTGGTACACGCCATCCGTGCCGGGGCTGAAGTGAGAATTGCATGGTCTGGTGGTAGGCCTAATGATAGCTTGATCAGAGTAGAACATCTGGCTGATGCAAAATTCCTCACCATCATGAGTAATGGGAAGTCTGTACAAGCACAGATAGATCCCATCATCGGTCAAACGCCTGATTTTGAGAACCAACGGATTAGCTTCAAAGAAAATCTGTCATGGTGTTTACTGGCTTCCTCCAATGGGAAGGCTGATCATATGATGCGGAATGTGATTACGGGAGAAATTCTCAGTCACCAAATCAGGCAAAGAAGTTTTAAGTGGTACGTAAGAAAATAGCTCTTCGGACGACTGATAGAGTATCTCACTAATCAGTTATTATGAAAAAGGCCCTTCGGTGGACGCTTATTCTCATTTCTTTTCTCCTATTCATGATAGGAGGAATACTTCTGGTGATATTCCATCCCACCTGGGCATATAAGCATGCCACTTCGTATCAGCAGTTCACCATTCTACATGAGCAAGAACTAGATAAGCAGATCTTCTCCATCATTGATTCGAGCTTATCTGTCATGGAGAAATCTGAGATATATGATTCCTCAGTTGAGATAGTATGGTGTCTGAATGATGGTTCCTCTTATCCGGGATGGATAGAAAAGTTAATGGGAGCAGATACCTTTCGGGCCTTTAGCCACTTCATAGTCATGCAAGGGTCATTCGAAGGTTCTGTACATTCTTTTCAGAAGTTTGGCCAATCCCTTTCTACCCGTCAGTTTCTGACGCATGCACTTGTACATAATATGCAGTATGCCCATCATGGGTTTTGGGACGCTAATCCTTTAGGAGGCCACCCTCACTGGAAGTGGGAAGGATATGCTGAATACATTTCTCAGGAGAATCTTCCAACCCAGCAGGAACTGTACAGCATGATTCAGAATGGGAAGGAGCCTTATACCTGGATAGATTTAACCAAGGATCAGAAGACCATTTACCTACACATTCCTTTCCTGGCGGCTACTATCTATTGCTTTGACACGCTAGGAATGGACTATGAATCCTTCATGGCGGATACAACCTCTCTGGAAAGTATTCTTCAAAAGCTCAGCACAGAAAATCCGTAATTTTTCTCCCGTAGTGTAAGAATGGAAAATTCTCTGCATCTAAAGAGTACATGCAAGAGGATATCAGACATATCATTCAATCGCATCAGGCCAGGATTTTCAAAACCTGCTTAGGATTCACCGGTGATCCTGAAGAGGCAAAAGATCTGGCCCAGGAGGTACTCATCAATATTTGGTTAGGGAAAGACAGCTTTAAGCAAAAGGCCTCTGTTTCTACCTGGATCTATCGGATCACGGTGAATACCTGCCTCATGTATAAGCGAAAAAGGAAAGAAATTTACCAGTCGCTTTCGGAGGTTGCAGATGAAGGGGTGCTTCCGGAACACCTTAAGAATGATAGCCGGCAGGATATCCAACTGCTCACCAAACTCATCGCTGAACTCCCTGAAAAAGACCGAATCATCATGATCCTATACCTGGAGAATCTCACCTATGAGGAGATCTCGGAGGTTACCGGACTAAGTTCGAACCACATAGGGGTGAAGATCAATCGGATCAAACAGAAGCTCAGCAAAAAATTTAAAGCTTATGGACAATCTTAAAGATATTTGGAAACAACTACAGGATGCCCAGGACCAACTGGCCTTCCACTTAGATCTGGATAAAGCAGAAACCATCTACCAACAAATAGAGAAAGAAGAACGATTACGAAAGAAGGCTGCTCCCTGGCTACCATTTTACATCCTGGGAATCATGGGCGCACTTTCATGGGTAGTCTATCAGACCAGCATATCAGAAGGCACTACCTTTGGGGCAGTTCAAATCACCGGACTGCTGTTAATTACCGTAGGAGGGATTTGCATTACCTACCTGACCTACCTCGCCAAAATCCCTGTAGGGAGAGAGTTCTTTGATCAGCAGGCAAGCACCTTTGCTCAGTCCGTGAAGGAAGTCTTAGTCAAAAGAAGAAAGCTATTATTCATCAGCATGAGCGTGTTTATGTTTTGCCTGATTGTAGGACTCCACCTACTGATCTTCGGTTTGGAAGACCTGAGTGAGAAAGGAGGATATTTGGGCTGGTTTTATGGGTGTATGCTGGCCTTGACTGGAGCAGCTATCCCTTTATCTCTCAGCGCATTTGATAAGCACTATGAGGAGATTCATATGAGAATAGACAGGTTTTTGGCTTCTTCTTAAGGAACAGAAAGTAGATTTTCAGCTACGAATACGCGAATTAACACGAATCACTCATTCATGGCGATGGGTGAATTCGTGGCTTCATCCTTTTTATAACTTAGAATAGAAATCTACTTATTTTATCCCTGGAAGCCACCATTTACCTAAAACCGACTCTTTACGGAAACCCACAAATACATCCTTCATGAGATCCCTTCTTTTGGTATTAAGCTTTCTCCTTTGTCAGCTTAGTGTGCATTCCCAAAATACTCCTGTACCAGGAATTCCCAGAGCTGACGAATCCTCCTCAGCCTTTACAGAGGAAGGAATAGAGAAGATGATGAGCATGATCAGTGAGTGGGATCCAGCAGATTTTAGGGGAGTAGTGGTTATCAAGGATGGAAAGCTGGAAGTAGAAGAATACTACAACACCTTTTGGCGAGAAACGGTTAATGATATCCGTTCGGCAGGAAAGAGTATCACTGGACTTCTGGTTGGGATTGCGGTAGACCAGAGCTTAATCAAAGATGTAGAAGCAAGTGTCTTCGATTTTTTTCCTGAAGAAAAGTATAACTATACCATTACCGAAGCCCACAAAGCGATCAAGGTCAAACATTTATTGACTATGTCTGCGGGTTTGGATACCTATGCTGATGATCCTGATTCCTATGGAGCGGAAGGAAATTGGTATGGGGAAGATGACTGGCTATCCTACATCCTAAAAACGCCAGTCAAAATAGCACCTGGAGAAGAATGGGTTTACACAGATGTTTGTGCCCAACTTGCCGGATGTCTGATTGAGGAGACCAGCGGGATGTCCTTGAAAGAATTCGCTGATAAGCATTTATTCGGACCACTAGGGTTTAGAGATTACTATTGGTTCCACGACCAGAAAGGAAGTACTGCCGCAGCAGGGAATCTATACATCAGAGCCATAGACTTTGCGAAGTTAGGCCTTCTGGTAGCCAATAATGGGAAGTGGGGAGACCAGCAGATCGTCAGTTCTGAGTGGATAGAGGACATGACCACCTCCTACATCAATATTGGTGGGGGCCCCTACCCCACTGGTTATGGTTACTTTTGGTACAGAGAAGAGATTACCATGGGAGGTAAAGCCACTCCCTATATGTATGCCTCAGGAAATGGAGGGAACTATGTCTACGTCATTCCTGATTTATCCCTCGTGATTTGTGTCACTTCCACAGCTTACGGAAGAGGTTACGGCCACCGAAGAGCCAATGACATTCTTCTGGCTACTCTCCGCGCATTGAAGAAATAGGCAATTCTTCATTCTGTCTGCTAACAGACCTCATCTTGTTTACACACTAGCTACTTTTAGCATAAGTTGGAGTAAGCACCTGCATTCCCACCATTTGAATGATGGGCTACAAATCAGCATGTAGCGGCTGTTTTAACTGCCGAGATCAGTGCTCCCTTCGGCGACTAAGTAGGTTTGACTATTTAAGCGCCCCTTGTTTCCCACCATTCAAATGGTGGGCTCAAAGTCAAGAATTGACCGGCTGCTTAAGCTGCCGTACGCTTCAAAGGGCGGATAAATCCACCCCTACATTAGGTTGTTCTTTTTCTCAAAGTCAATAGGTGGCCGCTACAACAGCACAATTCTCTTACATAAATAAGTAGCTTATGAATATGTTCCTTCATCTTTTCGTCCCGCTCTTGATATGGTTCCAGGTAGAACCCACATCTACAACTTCTTTAGCTGAGGAGTCTACTGGTATAGCCGTAGTCGAACTCTTCACCTCCCAGGGTTGTTCAAGTTGTCCGCCTGCGGATGCGCATTTAGCCAAGCTAGTAGAGAAAGCTGAAAAGGAAGGGATAGCCATTTACCCCTTGTCCTTCCACGTAGATTACTGGAATTACCTTGGTTGGAAAGATCCATACAGTACGGAAGCATATTCCGAAAGACAATATGCCTATGCGAGAGGATTAGGAGAAAGGGTATACACCCCTCAGATGATCATTAATGGAAAGGATGTGTTCGTAGGTTCAGATCAGCGTAAGGGAGAACTTTATCTGAAGAAAGCCCTGAGTATGCCTTCTACACATTCGCTCAGTCTGGGAGTCAGTTCTGGCAACAAAGGAAGCGTCAAAATAGATTATACCATAGAAGGAAAGCTTAATCAGTATGTATTAAATCTGGCAATAGTTCAGGATGGCATATCTGATAAAGTCAGTAGAGGAGAGAATAGAGGTAGGACCTTGAAACATTCTCACGTAGTACAAAAGTTTCAAACCATCTCACTGGACAAAGCCTCAGGTACAACACAGTTGGAAATTCCGGAAAATATCTCAAATGCCAGCATCATCGCTTATGTCCAGCATAGAGAAAACTTCCAGATTGGAGGAGCAAGTGTCCTAAAACTCCCCGGTACGATTAATTAAAACTTAACATAGACTATTCTTAATATGGCGATTCCAGCTTGGAATCGCCTATTTTTTTATTTCGCTATTCCCACCTTACCTATTGACAAACTTTCCATAACATTTGGGTAACCTCGGCGACCTAACTTCTCACTCTCTGGGAATTTTCTCCCATCAATTCACTCAACTTAAATCATTCAACACGTCGACTTCCATGAAACAATTTTTCTCATTATTTGTGTGCTGTCTTCTGGGATATAATCTGACCATGGGTCAGATCTGCCCTGATACCGTCAGCATACCCACATCACCCACTTTCACCCTTACTGCTGTAGGGACCTATGCTACCGGAGTTTTTGATGAAAGTGCTACTGAGGTAGTAGCTTATGATCCGGTAACTAAACGCTTATTTTCCACTAACTCTGACGCTGGTTCAGTAGACATCGTAGATATATCAGATGTTACTAATCCTACCCTCATTAAAATGGTAGATTTAACCACAGTAGGAGATGGCGCTACCAGTGTAGCTGTCTACAGTGGAATAGTAGCAGTATCAGTCCCTAACAATACCGGAACCGAAGCCGGTTTTGTAGTATTCATGGATACCGATGGAAATATCAGTAGCCAGGTAACGGTAGGAGTACTTCCTGATATGTTAACCTTCACGCCTGATGGTACCAAAGTACTTACTGCAAATGAAGGTGAACCCAATGACGAATACACCATAGACCCGGAAGGATCAGTTTCTATCATTGACCTAAGTGGTGGAGTAGCTACTCTGACTGATGCTAATGTTACCAATGTAAGCTTCACCTCCTACAATGATTCCACCCTGGATGCCAGCGTGAGAATCTTTGGCCCGGGTGCCACTATCGCTCAAGACCTGGAGCCTGAATTCATTACCCTATCTGATGATTCCCAGACTGCCTATGTAGCTTGTCAGGAAAACAATGCCCTGGTAGTCATAGATGTAGAAACAGGAACCGTTTCAGGTATCGTAGGGCTCGGATTTAAGGACCACAGCCTGGATTGTAATGGATTTGATGCCTCTAACAGAGACACTGATATCGAGATTCAGTCATGGCCTACGCTGGGTATGTACCAGCCGGACGCCATCAAGTCATTCACAGTAGGAGGAAATACCTATATCATTTCTGCCAACGAAGGGGATGCCAGAGACTATGATGGATATTCTGAAGAAACAAGAGTTGAAGATCTTACGCTGGATCCAACATCTTATCCAAATGCTGCCTTTTTACAGGATGAAGAAAACCTGGGACGCCTGAAAACTACCACTGCTACCGGAGATACGGATGGGGACGGAGACATAGACCAAATTTACAGTTATGGAGCGCGTTCCTTTTCTATTTGGGATGCTGCCGGAAACCTGATTTGGGATAGTGGAGAAGACTTCGAGCAAATCGTAGCTGCCCTTCAGCCTACAGTCTTTAACTCCAGCAATGACGAAACCGGATTTAAAAACAGAAGTGATGATAAAGGTCCTGAGCCGGAAGCCGTAGAAGTTGCCATTCTAAATGACAACATTTATGCATTTATCGGACTGGAAAGACACGGTGGGATCATGGTATACAATATTACCAATCCTATGGCTCCGGTATTTGAGCAGTTCATCAACAACCGTGATTTTGATGCAGATCCTGAAACAGCCGCCGCCGGGGACTTAGGACCTGAGTCCATCTTATTCATACCCGCCTCTACAAGTCCTAATGGCATGCCTCTGATAGCAGTAGCCAATGAGGTAAGCGGTACAGTAACCCTATTTGAAATTGGAGGTCTTCCTGCTCTCGTATGTGATGACATAGTAGAGATTCCTGCTGAGCCAGCTTTTTCTATCAGCGTAGCCGGGACTTATGCCACTGGCGTATTTGATGAGAGTGCCACTGAGATCGTAGCTTTTGACCCTGCTACTCAGCGTCTGTTCTCTACTAACTCTGATGCCGGATCAGTAGATATAATAGATGCTTCTGATATCAACAATCCAACCCTTATCAAGCAGGTAGACCTTACTACCGTAGGAGACGGAGCCACCAGCGTAGCCGTTAATGGAGACATTGTGGCAGTATCCGTTCCTAATAATGATGAGACGGCTGCCGGATCAGTTGTGTTCATGGACACGGATGGAAACATTGGGAGTCAGGTTACTGTAGGCGTTCTTCCTGACATGTTAACCTTTACGCCTGATGGAACTAAAATCCTCGTAGCAAATGAAGGACAGCCCAATGATAACTATGATGTAGACCCTGAGGGTTCTGTTTCTATCATTGATGTGAGTGGAGGAGTTGAAAGTATTTCTGATGCAAGTGTTACCACTGTTTCATTTACTACCTTCAATGATGCAATATTAGATGAAAGTGTGAGAATCTTTGGCCCTGGTGCTACAGTAGCACAAGACCTTGAGCCTGAGTATATCGCCTTATCAGATGACTCTAAAACTGCCTACGTCGCTTGTCAGGAAAACAATGCGCTGGTAGTGATAGATGTAGATGCAGGAACTGTTTCAGCCATAGTAGGACTTGGATTCAAAGACCACAGCCTGCCATGTAACGGACTTGACGCTTCCAACAGAGATGATGAAATAGAAATCAGAGCATGGCCTACTCTGGGTATGTACCAGCCTGATGCCATTAAGTCATTCTCTATAGGCGGAGAAACCTACATTCTTTCTGCCAATGAAGGAGACGCAAGAGATTATGATGGGTACTCTGAAGAAGTAAGGGTAAAAGACCTTAATCTGGATCCTACCGCTTATCCTAATGCCGTAATCCTACAGGAGGATGAAAACCTGGGTCGTTTGAAAACCACAACAGCTACCGGGGACACTGACGGTGATGGAGACATTGACCAGATTTATAGCTACGGTGCCAGATCATTCTCTATCTGGAATAGCGACGGAGAACTGGTATGGGATAGTGGAGAAGATTTCGAACAAATCATCGCTGCCCTGGAGCCAGATGTATTTAACTCCAGCAATGATGAGACCGGATTCAAGGACAGAAGTGATGATAAAGGTCCAGAGCCGGAAGCCATAGAAGTAGCCCTTTTGAATGACAGAATGTACGCTTTCATTGGGATGGAAAGACATGGTGGTATCATGGTGTATGATGTTTCCAATCCTATGGCTCCTGTATTTGAGCAGTTCATCAATAACCGTAATTTTGATGCGGATCCTGAAACTGCCGAAGCTGGTGACCTCGGACCTGAGTCTATCCTCTTCATTTCTGCAGAGAATAGCCCAAGCGGAACGCCTGTACTGGCCGTGGCTAATGAAGTAAGTGGAACGGTTACCATTTTTGAAATAGGTGGACTACCTGCCCTGGTATGTGAAGATACCGTAGAGATTCCTGCAGTACCTACCTTCAACATCACGCCGGTAGGTACCTATGCGACAGGCGTATTTGATGAGAGTGCAGCAGAGATCGTGGCTTATGATCCTGCTACCAAGCGTATATTCTCAACCAATTCTGATGCAGGTTCAGTGGATATCGTTGATGCAACTGACGTTACCAATCCTACCCTGGTTACCCAAGTAGATCTGACTACCGTAGGAGATGGAGCTACCAGCGTAGCAGTTTTTGGCGGGATTGTGGCGGTATCAGTTCCTAATGATGATGAAACAGCAGCCGGTTCTGTTGTATTCATGGACACCGATGGAAACATCGGAAGCCAGGTAACGGTAGGGGTTCTTCCTGACATGATCACTTTCACCCCTGATGGTACAAAGCTACTTACTGCCAATGAAGGACAGCCCAATGACAACTATGATGTAGACCCAGAAGGTTCTGTATCTATCATAGATGTGAGCGGAGGAATAGAGTCTATTTCTAACGACAATGTTACGACTGTTTCCTTCGCCTCCCTCAATGGAACCACCCTGGATGAAAGCGTGAGAATCTTCGGACCTGGTGCTACTGTAGCTCAGGATCTGGAGCCAGAATACATTGCTCTTTCAGGAGATTCTAAAACGGCTTATGTAGCCCTTCAGGAAAACAATGCACTTGCTGTAATAGATGTAGAGGCAGGATCCCTTACCGGAGTGGTAGGACTTGGATTTAAAGACCATAGTATGCCATGTAACGGGCTGGATGCTTCTAACAGAGATGATGAGATCGAAATCAGAGCTTGGCCTACCCTGGGTATGTACCAGCCTGATGCCATCAAGTCTTATGTAGTAGACGGAGAAACCTATATTCTTTCTGCTAACGAAGGAGATTCCAGAGATTATGATGGGTACTCTGAGGAAGTTAGGGTAAAAGACCTAAACCTGGATCCTACAGCTTACCCTAATGCCCTTATTCTTCAGGAGGATGAAAATCTTGGACGCCTGAAAACCACTACGGCTACGGGTGATACAGATGGTGATGGCGATATAGACCAGATTTATAGCTACGGAGCCAGATCATTCTCTATCTGGAATAGCGCCGGAGAACTGGTATGGGATAGTGGAGAAGACTTTGAACAGATCGTAGCTGCCCTGGAGCCAGCCGTTTTCAACTCCAGCAATGATGAAACCGGCTTCAAAGACAGAAGTGATGACAAAGGACCTGAGCCCGAAGCAGTAGAAATTGCCCAGATTGGTGATAAGAGTTACGCTTTCATCGGACTGGAAAGACATGGAGGTATCATGGTGTATGACATCACGGATCCTTTGGCTCCTGTATTCGAGCAGTTTGTGAACAACCGTGATTTTGATGCAGATCCTGAATCTCCTGAAGCCGGCGATTTGGGACCTGAATCTATCCTCTTCGTTCCAGCAGATCTTAGCCCAAGCCTGACTTCCCTAATAATTGTAGCTAATGAAGTAAGTGGGACGGTTACCCTCTTTGAGATAAGCGGAACCCAGGCCGTAAGCCTGACTCCTTCTGTAAATCCTTCCAACAAACTAGTAGCTTATCCTAACCCATTCACTCAGAACACTACTATTTCTGTAGAGGCTGCTCAAGCCGGAAAAGTAGTGGTAGATGTATACTCTTTAAGTGGACAGTTAGTAGAAACCGTATTTGACGGCTACATGAACGCTAATCAGGAATACAGTTTTGACCTGCAAGCTGAGAACCTGGCAGGTGGTATGTACCTGATGAGGATGGTTACTGAAAACAGCGGAATTCAGGTGAGAAAGCTGATTCTGAATAGGTAGACTGACTACCAACCATTATAAAAAGAGCTGACTCAATTTTGGGTCGGCTCTTTCCATTAGAATTTATTAAACCTAGCCATCTATCTCTTTCTCCAAAAACGCATTAATCTGATCATACTCCTCTTTTCCTTTTTCTGTGAGGTAGGGAATGATCATATACCATGTCATGTCAAGCATATCTTTATGTTCATCAAATATGGAGGTAGGAGAGATAACCCTGGACTGTATGTTCCAAAAGGCCCCTACCATCCAGATATTATAGGTGAGAAAATCATAATTGATACCTCCCTCTTCCGGGACCATTCTTCCGGTTTCTACAAAATACTCAAACAACTTCCTTCCTTGTTCAAAGCGCTTTAGGTTGGAGGCTACATATAGTTCTCCTACTTCTGGATAGTTACGCAGGATAAACACCAGGTCATGGAAAAAGAACCTATGCTTTTCCATGAAGTCGCGAAAACCTTGCATAGTGATCCTAAAATCATTCAGGGTCAGATAGGCATCCAACTTGATAAAATCCTTAGACTCCTCATCCATTCTCTCATACACCTCCTTGATCAAGGTGGCTTTGGTCTTAAAATGGTATGTCAGGTTCCCGGAGCTTATATTCAGGGCTGCCGCTATTTGGTTCGGTGAAGTAGCAGATACTCCCTTCTCATTAAATAACTCAACCGCCTTGATCAGAATCCTTTCTCTTAATTTCATACAAAATTAGTACTATAGTACTATTAAAATTTGAATAATAGTATATTTATCCTAATTTATGACAATTACTGGTTAAATGCACATAATTCTTAGTCTCATGAGTCTGTGCAGATACCAGAAAGAAAAACAGCTATTAAACTACTACCCTAAAGAGACATCATGAAAGTATTTGTGCTCATATCTGCCATTATCGAACTGTTGGCTGGTGCCGTTTTCTTTCTAGCCCCTCAGCTAGTGCCAGGTTTGGCAGAAGGGCCAGAAGGCTACCTGCCCATGGGACGTATGTACGGAGCCATTGCCTTGGGCTTAGGCATATTTGCCCTACAGGTTTGGAGAAATGCTGATCAGACTCTCCTACTGAAGATTTTTCTTTCTTCCTATCTGGTGTTTCACCTATGTGTATGTATCGCATTTGCAGGGGCTTTCATGGCGGGAGTATTTCCTGATCCTGCAGCAGCCATTCTCCATCTCACAATGGCCATCATTACAGCCTACTTCTTTTTTAAGTATAATCTCGCGGAGTCTCCTATGAACCGAAAGGTATTAATAGGTGTGGGAATAGTCGTTGGAGCACTGGTAATTCTCTTTACTCAGTTACCTCAGTTATTAGCATAGCTAGATGTCGTTAAGCTGGTTTGGAGATTAAATTAGAGGTCTCTAATAGTCATATTTTAGAATTGGACTACTACTTACTACTACACAAACACAGTGATTAAAGACTCAGAAATAAAAAACTGGAAAGACAGTGGGACCTATATAAGTACCACCAAGGCTAATGGACTTAAGGTCTTTACCAGAGAAGTGGGAAACGCTTCAGCCTCCCCTGATAAGACACTTCTCCTCTTACACGGCTTTCCTGAAAGTTCCTTCTCCTACCATCTGGTATTAGAAGGATTGGCAGAAAGCTTTGAGAGAATCATTCTCCTAGACTTTCCAGGTTTTGGCTTTAGTGATAAGCCTCAAAAAGGATATGCCTACACCCTACTTAATCAGGCAGATTTAGCACTGGAAGTCTGGAAGCATTATGGGATTACAGGTGGACACTTATTGGCTCATGACATGGGTGATAGCGTGGCTACAGAACTAGTAGCGCGAGAGGTGGAAAATAGCCTACCTGATTGGTTCTCGGACGGGTTTCAAAGCTATACGCTAACCAATGGAAGTATGGTACTGGGATTGGCCGACTTAAGAATTACCCAAAAGCTCCTACTGACACCTTTGGGACCTCTCCTTTCCAAACTTATCAATGAGAAACTCTTCTTCCATCAACTAAAAAGCGCAAATGGAGATGCCCCTCTGGATGATTTGGAGGTCGCCAGGCTATGGGAGATGAACATTCAGAATGAGGGGAGAAAGGTGAGTCATCTTACCATCAAATATCTACTGGATAGGAAACGCTATGAAACGCCACGCTGGCTACCTGCATTGAGCAAAACGAAGATTCCCATTCACCTATGCTGGGGAAATAAGGATAATGTAGCCAGAGTAGAAATGGCGCACTACCTCAAAAAGGAAGTTTGCCCCCAGGCGCAGCTTAGCATCATGGAAGACACAGGGCATTTTGGCCAACTAGGTTCTCCTGAAACCTGGCTTCAATCTGTCTTTGCCTATTATCAAAAGATCCGTTCTTCTTAATCAGCGTTTAAAAAGCTATTTTCATCAATAGAATTCCGATAGAAATAACATATGAAATCTACTACTCAGCAATTCCTGGATGATACGGGTGCGCAGGTACCCATCGTTTGTGGGCCTATGTATCCAGGTTCTAATCCAGAACTCATAGCAGCAGCCTCAGATGCTGGTGGGTTTGGCGTAGTCCAGCCTGTCGCCTTAACCTCTCTCTATGGCCATGATTTCAGGGAAGGGCTCCAACTGATTAAGAAACTGACAGATAAACCCTTTGGGGTCAACTTCACCATATTCGGGGGAGCCAACAAAAAGTACCACGAGCAAATGAAGGAGTGGATGCAGATTTCTATAGAGGAAGGCGTAAAATTCTTCCTGACTTCTTTAGGGAAGCCTCATTCTGTGGTCAAAATAGCTAAAGAGCATGGCATCAAAGTATACCATGATGTGCCGAATAAGAAAGTAGCCCTCGCTATGCGTGATGCAGGGGTAGATGGGCTGAACTGCATCAACTGGAGAGGGGGAGGCCAAACAGGAATTCAGTCACCAGAAAAGTTCATGGAAGATCTGCATGATATTGGGATTCCCCTCATCTGTGCAGGAGGAATAGGGAATGCGGAGGATTTCCAACAAGCGCTGGATATGGGATATGCTGGCGTACAGATGGGAACCAGATTCTTAGCTACCCATGAATGCAAGATTACGGATGCTTATAAACAGGCCATTGTAGACTCCAATGAGGAAGACATAGTGTGGACCAATAAGATAGCGGGTAACAATTCTTCCATGATTAAGACGGATGATATCATGAAAGGTGGTTTGAGAACTGGCCCAGTGATCAACTACATGCTGAGAAGACCTAAGCTGAAAAAGTATGCCCGTATGTACCTGATGAGCCGTGGACTTAAGAATTACAGCAAAACCACCTTTGATGATAGTGTTCAGTACTGGCAGGCAGGAAAGGGAGTGGGCAATATTACCTCCGTAAAGTCTGTAGCTGAAGTGGTGCAAGAGTTTGCCACGGTCAGCGTGTAAACCTGATTTTTCTCAAGACTATGTCTATCTCCATCACCAATAAAAAACCAGCATGAAAGACCTATTCTTTACCGAAGAGCACGAATTATTCAGGGAGTCCTTAAGGGACTTCTTTAAAGTAGAAGTAAACCCCTATCTGGATGAGTGGGAAGCTCAGGGGAAGATAGACAGATCTATCTACCGTAAAATGGGCGAAATGGGATTTCTGGGAGTAGAAGTAGACGAAACCTATGGAGGAGCAGGTCTGGATTTCCTTTACACTACAGTCTTATGCGAGGAAATGGGCTACACGGGTTCCTATGGCTTTAGTACTGCCATCAGTGCCCATGTGTATTTGGCCATGAATTACCTCATTCACGCTGGTTCCTCCTTTATTAAAGAAAAGTATTTGGTGCCTAGTGTGAAAGGAGAATTGGTAGGTTCACTTTCCATGACTGAGCCGGGCGCAGGATCAGACGTTAAAGGCATCCGAACTACTGCCAAGCTAGATGGCGACCATTATATAGTTAACGGTTCCAAGACCTTTATCTCCAATGGCTATTACGGAGACTACACAGTCGCTGCTGTTGTTACTGAGAATGGTTTATCTATGCTGGTAATGGATTTAGATGCTGAAGGCGTATCTAAAACCAAGCTGGATAAGGTTGGGATCAGGTCTTCCGATACGGCTGAGCTCGCTTTTGATAATGTACGTGTACCTAAGGAAAATCTGCTGGGCGATGAAGGGAAAGGTTTTTACTACATGATGGAAAGCCTACAAGTAGAAAGATTAACAGGCGCTCAGTTTAGTATGGGAGTAATGGATTATATGATGGAGATCACCCTAAGATATATTTCTGAAAGAAAGGCTTTCGGCAAGTCTATCGATAGATATCAGGTACTCAGACATCACATAGCGGAAATGGCTACCGAAATAGAGGCCTATAAATCCCTCCTTTACCAAACCAGCTATCAACTGGCACAAGGAAAGAGCGTGGTCAAGCAATGCTCCATGTTAAAATATAAAACAGCAGACCTATTAAATGAAGTAGCCTACAAATGCCTGCAAATGTTTGGCGGCTATGGATTTATGGAAGAATATCCTATAGGCAGAATCTATAGAGATGTACGGGTAGGGCCCATTTATGGAGGTACTTCAGAGATCATGAAGGAAGTAATCGCCAAGATGGTCATAGATCAGGTGGAGTATAAACCCGTGTACAAGAAGTAGGAGGGAAGGTGATTAGATTAACTTGAAAAGATGCGTCATGGCGGTGGGATATAGAGTATGGATATGTGGGTCAGCCGCCATCTCCATACTAGATGATACAATCTGAGATCCCGGCCGACCCTTCAAGCAATCCGCTACAAACTCACCGGGATGACGGTAATGGGAAGTTTTCTCTTAATCACCAACCAGAACTACTTGAGTGATAGAAGCACTAATAATTATTAACAAATGACAGAACCATTTATCTATTTATTGCGTGTCCGTTATGCTGAGTGCGATGCTCAGGAGGTGGTATTCAACGCCAAATATGTGGAGTACATTGATGTGGCCGTAATGGAGTACTTTCGGGCTGTCTTTGGAGACTATAGAAACCTACTTGAGAAGGGCATGGATACTCAGGTAGTCAATGTAAGTGTAAGTTGGAAAGCCCCTGCCACCTTTGATGATGTCTTAGCCTTAGAATTTGAACTTAAGAAAATAGGAACCACCTCTATCACCTACACCATCCACTTCTCGAATTATGAAACGAAGAAGCCCATAGCCATGGGAGAAATAACCTATGTCATGGTCAGTGTGAAAGAGCACCAGAAAATGGCTATTCCGGCTGATGTTCGGGAACAGTTTGAAAGAGGAGCATCAGGAATCATCAACCACGCCGGCATAGAGATTACAGAAAGATATGTGTGAATTAGGCCAGCGATTGGGGGAATTACATAAAAAATAGTAATTTTTATATATAAAGGACTTATACTAAACACTATAGACAACTCAACACTATGGAAAATATAATTCTCTTCTTTCAGGAGCTCAGTAGTGCACAGAAGTTTTTCTGGATTGTACTATGTATGAGCATATTCTGGCTATTAGAAGGGGCCTTCCCTTTAGTAAATCACCAATACCAAAAGTGGAAGCACGCTAAGGTTAACCTCACTTTATTAACCACCACCATCATCATCAATGTTCTTTTCGGATTGCTCATAGCATTGGTCATTGTTTGGACTGAAACCAATAACATTGGAGTGCTGTACATGGTAGAATTACCGCTTTGGCTGGAAGTACTACTAGGAGTTGCCTTACTGGATTTGATTGCTCAGTATACGGTCCACTTCCTACTTCATAAGGTGAAGTTCATGTGGAAGTTTCATATGGTTCATCACAGTGATACCAAAGTAGATGTTACTACTGGAACCAGACACCACCCCGGTGATTACTTATTCCGTGAGCTGTTTGCTCTGATTGCTATTGTGGTTGGAGGAATTCCTTTCGGTGTCTATATGCTTTATAGAATCATTACGGTTCTGATGACTTACTGGACACATTCCAATCTGAATATGCCTGCCATATTAGATAAAGCATTAAGCTTCGTGTTCATTACGCCTAACATGCACAAGTTTCATCATCACTTTGAAAGGCCCTGGACCGACTCCAACTACGGAAATATATTCTCTCTATGGGATAGAGCCTTTGGAACTTTTGTGTATGATGATCCACAGAAAATCCAATACGGATTAGATGTACTGGAAGATCAACGATCAGATGATCTCATGTACCAGTTAAAAGTCCCCTTTGATAATTCTATCAAGACGGATTACTAGATACTAGTTCAAAAGTAGCGTAGTAGTGGCCATGATCTGAGCTATCAGATGCATGCCTGGGGAAACTCATTTCCAATATTAACCTAAAACATCATGGAAAACCTGAAACATATAAAATTCACAGAGGAAGAGGGAGTAGCTATCATCACCCTTGATCGTCCCAAAGTAAATGGCCTTACACCTGAGGCGGTAGCAGAACTGAGGAAGGCAGTTCACCATTGTCGGTATGCGGATAGTATCCGTTGTGTGGTGATCACGGCAGCAGGACGCATGTTCTCCGCAGGAGCAGACATCAACGTCATGATAGATGCCAAAGACCAGATAGATGTAATGACCCGGAAGATGGCTGAGGTACTTCATGAGTCCCTAAGCATCATCTTGAGAATGGAAAAACCGGTCATCACGGCTGTCAATGGCTTTGCGGCAGGAGGAGGCTTGGGCTTATCATTATCAGGAGACATAGTGATAGCTGCTGAAAGTGCCAAGTTCACCTTTGCCTATACAAACTCTGGACTTACCCCTGATGGAGGATCTACCTACATCATTCCACGATTGATTGGGGTTCGCAGGACTGTAGAACTGGCGTTTACTAATCGTACCCTTTCCGCCCAGGAAGCTCTGGAATGGAACATGATTACCCAGGTAGTCCCCGATGATCAGTTGATGGATACGGCTATGGGCTTAGCGAAGAAGTTAGCCAAAGGACCTACTGATGCATATGGCTACATCAAGAAACTGATGATCATGACCCATACCAACACCCTGGAGGAACAAACAGACTTTGAAAAAGAAGGGATTGCGAATCAGCTCAGCAGCTACAATGGACAGGAAGGGATAAAAGCCTTCATGGAAAAACGTAAGCCGGACTTTCAGTAAACAGGCGAAAGATTCCTAAACCTGATTATTAGCAGGAATAAGTGGTTATGGTAATTCCAGCGTATAAAGGTTTCCTTTTTTTATCACCCCGGTGGGCATGGAGGGTATTGCTAGTGGGGTCAACCAGGGCCTCGCGAGTAACTGTCTAACAATCTTTGCGACTTAGCGTCTTTTGCGTGAAAATAATCCCACGCTAAGTCGCGAAGACTCCAGGAAATTCAACTGATTTCTCGGTCAAGTTCAACCAAAACTCTCATGAGATTTTCTCTGATTCTGTTACTGTCTTTGCTTGAGATAACCATTCTCAAAGCGCAAACCGATAGCACCTCTACACCTCCTAACATCGTCATGATTCTGATTGATGATGCGGGACTCATGGACTTAGGCGCTTATGGAGGAGAAGCTTCTACTCCCCACATTGATGCACTCGCAAGAGCAGGCATGATGTTTACCAATTATCACTCCTCTCCCGTATGTGCGCCCTCACGTGCTATGTTACTGACAGGGACAGATAGCCATTACACAGGGGTACCCAATATCCCTGAGTTTCTCACAGAAGAACAGCAGCAACTCCCGGGCTATCAGGGAATCCTGAATAACAAGGTTAAGACCCTGGCTAGCCGCTTAAAGGAGGTAGGCTACCACACCTACATGGCAGGTAAATGGCATTTAGGACATACAGAAAATACCCTACCAAGCAAACGAGGCTTCGACAGGACCTTTATTCTGGACGCTTCAGGAGCCGACAACTATGATGCTAAGGGCTACCTTCCCATCAAGGCCACTGCCCAATGGCATCAGGACGGGAAACCTGTTTCCTTACCTGAAGATTTCTATTCTTCCAAAACCTATGTAGATAAAATGATCTCCTTTATGGAAGAAGAAGAGGAGAAAGAAAAGCCATTCTTTGCTTACTTACCCTTCCAGGCTATACATATTCCACTACAAGCACCTAAGGAGTTTGTAGAAAAATATAAAGGCCTATATAAGGAGGGATGGCAGAGCTTGCGGGAACAACGCTTCCAAAAAGCCAAGGAATTAGGGATAGTACCTAAGCATGCAGTTTTGGGAGATATGCTCCCAGTCCTAAGAAAATGGGAGCAACTTTCAGAAGAGCAGAAAGAAGAGGCTGCCAATGACATGGCTGTTCACGCGGCCATGTTGGAAGCCATGGATCACCATATTGGACGCTACATCGCTTACCTTCAAGAAAGAAATCTATTCGACAATACTGTTTTTGTGATTACTTCTGACAATGGTCCTGAAGGAGGATATCCTTCAGAAATGGGTATTATGAACCTTTGGTTTCCTTTGCAGGGATATCACAGAGATGCCAGCCGTTTAGGGGAAAAGGGGTACTATGGAAATATAGGAACTGAGTTTGCCAGTGCCACAGCTTCACCCTTTGCCTTTTTTAAGACCTATACCGGTGAAGGAGGATTACGTGTACCCTTAATCATGGCAGGGGCAGGTATTCCTAGAGGCAGGGAGGAGACCTTCGTGATGGTAACTGACGTTGCCCCTACCCTACTGGACATGGTGGGGATAGATAGCATAGAGTCAGAAGTACCCCTTACGGGTAGGAGCATGAGTCCACTACTCAACAAGCAAGCAGATAGTCTGTACGCAGATGATGAGCCTATAGGCATAGAGTCAGCGGGGAGTTCCGCCCTGTTCAAGGGAGATTGGAAAATCGTGAGAAATGCCAAACCTCATGGAGATGTAAAATGGCGATTGTATAACATCGCTACGGATCCTGGTGAGACAGCTGATCTATCCAAAGAGCAGCCAGAGATCTTTGCGGAACTCATCAAAGACTATACAGACTACGCCCGGGAAGTAGGGGTGCAGGAAATGGGAGTCAACTATGAGGCACATAAAGTAGTGCTGGGGAAAGCCGCGAAGAATTATCTTAAGTCCATTTTCCCATGGTTAATCGGATTGGTAGTATTGTTGCTAAGTTTGAGAATTCTCTTCAGAAACAACAAGAAAAAGAAAGGAGCGGCTTAACGAAATTTAGCCCTCATTCCATAGGGACAAGGACTCGTTACTCCCGCCTCAAGGCATGTATGGGCGTTCTCATAGCCGCTTTTACGGTCTGGTAACTTACGGTAATCAGTGTGACAGAAAGTGCTCCCAAGGCAGCAGCAGTAAAAAACCACCATATGAGTTCTATGCGGTAGTCAAACTGCTGAAGCCAGTTGTCCATCACATAATAAGCTAAGGGGGTAGCTATCAAGCTGGATACCAGTACCAATGCCACAAAGTCTTTGGAAAGTAAACTCCAAAGCGAGATAACTGAGGCACCAAATACTTTCCGGATACCAATCTCCCTTGTTCGACGCTCCGCCAGATAGGAAGCCAGACCCAATAGTCCCAAAGCACTGATGAAGATAGCCACAAGTGCGAATATACCTGCCAGCTTCCCCACCTGATTTTCTATAGCAAACTTCTTACTGAAGTCCTCATCCACAAAGCTGTACGCAAAGGGTGAGGCTGGATTATAGGTCTCGAAAATAGGCTGCATAGAAGCCAGCGTTTCCTGTAGATCCATACCTCCTTTTATGCGAATCAGGATATTATTACCCACATTAGGCGCAAACATGATCACACCCGGCCCTACCGACTCAAAAGGGTTTTGCATGAGCACATCCTCCACTACCCCCACGATTATCTTCTCTCTTCCTCCTGAGGTAATTGTTCTCCCGATGGGATCTTCATAGCCGATGACCTCAAGGGCCGTTTCATTGAGAATCACGGCATTGGAATCTGTAGAAAATGCTCTTGAGAATGGTCTTCCCTGCGTAAAGGTGAGTCCGGCCGTTTTCTCGTAGTCCCACTCAGTCATTAGTACTTCTAAGGCTATTCGGGCTTCAGGGTCTTTACCTTCCCATGAGAAATCACTCCATTTGTTGTAGACCTCCGTCATGGGACTGGAAGTACGAGTTACTGCATCTATATTTCCCGTACCTAACAGTGCTTGTTTCAGTGCACCAAAGTTTCTATTTACATCCTCGCTCCCCTGAATGGAGATCAGGTTGTCAGGATTATAGCCTATGGACCTATTCTTCCCATACTGGATCTGCTGGAAAACTACCAGCGTTCCTACAATTAGTCCCACAGATATCACAAACTGAAATACCACCAGTAGTTTCCGAAATATCAC